>JAEWWD010000099.1 GCA_023396535.1 Bacillota bacterium | reverse complement strand
GTCATATCCAGCTCCAGCACCTCCCGCATATCACGGCCAAGATGCAGCATGATGGAAAACATACACGCGAGACCCGCGCCCCAAATCAAATAGGAAATCGGCGTTATCCATCCGATAAACCAGCCTTTATATGCGCCAACGATGGCCACCAATATCAAAGCCGCCCCAGCCGCAAACACGGAGGGTTTGTCATACCGGGATACCTGCCGCTGGAGCAGACGCAGCATCAGCGCCGTCAATCCGCCAACGAGCAGCAACCAAACCGCGATATCCCAGAAGACCTGCAGCATGCTCTCCCTCGGTTTGATGCGTATATAGCAGATGTATGAGAGCAACGCGAGATTCAGGGCAGAAACGGCGCTGGACGTCATACGATTATAGATTCGATAGGCGGACACGCGATTAAGCTTATCCGCGTCCGCATGCGGACGCGCCGCTTCCCGCGGGGATTGCGCCGCCTGGTAAGCAAGCGCTGCGGCGCCCGTCGCGTATACCATCAAAACGATCTCTCCGAAAGCCTGGCCAGACAAAAGCGGCTGAGCAGTCCATGTAACGGCAGTGCTCAGCACCGCATAGACAGTGATCAAAATAAAGACGCGCACGGTACGCCGCGCCTTTATTTGGGAAACCGCAGCGCTTGCGGCCTGACGCAGCAGCAACAGCGCAATGCAGCCCATAAGCGCATTGAAGTTTTTGTGTCCGGAAAGCGCCGGGTACAACAGCAGCAGGCACGCGCTCAGCACCAACGCTGAAATGAACAGCAACAGCCCGCGCGCCTGTATCCCCGCAGGCAACAGAGGACTGTTGCGTTTGCTGTAGAGCCGGCCAAACATCACCAGCACCTGGCCCGCAAGATATACCGCGCCGCCCAATGCAGCGCTTTCCACCAACTGCTCTCCCAGGCAGATGGCTATATACAGATGAAAAGCGTCAAACAGCTTATTCGGGAGCGCCAGCAGCCAGGCGCTGTCTCCCCATATACTTCTATTTGGTTCAGCCGTCATAATCCTTTGCTTTTTCCTCGCCGCGCAATACGCGCAGCGCGCCCTCGGCCAGCGCTTTGAGCTCGTCCTCGCCGGGATACACGCATACCGGCGCAATGAGGCTTACGCGGTTTTTGATAGCGCCCGTGAAGCGATTGCTGTACGCAAGGCCGCCGGTGAGTACGATCGCGTCCACGCGCCCCTCCAGTACCGCCACCATCGCGCCAATCTCCTTGGATACCTGGTAGGCCATCGATTCGAGCACCAGCATCGCGTAATCGTCGCCCTCCTTGATCAGCCGCTCACATGCGCGCAAATCGTGCGTGCCCAGATACGCACTCATGCCTCCCCGCCGGGTAACGCGATCGATCAGCTCCCTCTCGGTATATGCGCCCGAGAAACACATACGGATAAGCGGCTCGGCGGGAATGCCGCCGGTGCGCTCCGGCGTAAAAGGTCCCTCGCCCGCAAGCCCGTCGTTGACGTCGATCACGCGGCCATAACGATGCGCGCCTACCGTTATACCACCGCCCATATGCGCGACGATGAAGCGGCAATCCTCGTATTTTTTGCCCATCTCCTTCGCGCAACGTCGCGCCACCGCTTTCTGGTTCAGCGCATGGAATACGCTGCGGCGTTCTATGCCGGGCATACCCGTCAGTTTGGCGTAAGGGTCCATTTCATCCACCACAATGGGATCCACCACGTACGCGGGTTTATGGAACTTCCTGCCAAGTTCCGACGCGATGATACCGCCCAGAGAGGATGCGTGCGACGCGGCGGTAGAGTGAATCAAATCGTGCTGCATATGGTCGTTCACGATGTAGACGCCGCTCTCAATAGGTTCCACCAGTCCGCCGCGGCCTACAAACGCGTCAAACGACTGCATGTCGATATGGTTGTCCGCCAATATTTTTTCTATCAGCTTTAGCCGCATCTCCTTCTGCGCAACAATGCTGTCATATTTATCGATCTCACCCTTGGAGTGCCGTACCACATCCTCAAGTACCATGGCATCATCCTCGAATACGCCCAATTTCGTAGAAGTGGAGCCGGGGTTGATGACCAGAAAACGGTAAGAGCCATTCTTCTCCATCATACGATTTCCTTCCCCTCTCAATCGTTATCGTTCCAGCGTTATGGCGCCGGTGCGCGCCACGCTCAGCTCCGCCAGCTTTCGCAGCGTCAGCAAAAATTCATCCAGCTCGGCAGGCTCCGCAGTAAGCTCCAGCAGGGTAACGCCGGTTTGCCGCGCGAGCGTACGCGCGCCAAAGCGCTGCGCCGCTTCTTCCACCGCCGGTCCTTCCGCTAAAACACGCACGATTGCAAGCTCCCGGCAGACATATTGTTCCGGATGGTATGCGGTTACGGACCGCACGCATGCAAGGCGCGAAAGTCTGTGCATGACCTCGGGCAACGTAGTGTCATAGCATTCCAGCGCAAGCGTAATGCGGGACACAGCCGGATCCATGCTCTCCGCCACAGCAAGACTTTTGATGTTCCAGCCCTCACGGCGTATCTGCGCTGTAATGCGCGTGAGGACGCCGAATTCATTATCCACCAGGAGCGTCAATATATGCGCTTCGCGTTTCATAAACATCTCCTTTCTCCAGCCGTTACCTGTTGAGCGGCTTTCCATTTTTGATTATACAACACTTCATCGTTCCCGTGATATTGTAAATGCAAGTCCCATGATATATTCTTGCACGCATAGCGGCGCCTTCCCTCCCCCATTGTTTGACAGCCGTAGTGTATTCGGAGTACAATCAATGCAATAAGTAAGCAGGAATGGGGAACAGACGAATGAAACGAATTGCCCTTTTAATACTGGCCGCGATATTTGCGCTCTCCCTGACGGCATGCGCAAAAGCGGATGCCGTCGTCTGCACAGTTGGCGATGCAAAAATACTGCGCAGCGAATATGCCGATCTTTTCAACGCGTATTACCAGCGCTTTGTGTATCAATACGATATGACAAACGAACAAAATCTGCAGACGCTGCAGGATTTTGTGCTAGACCTCATGGTGCGCTCCGAGGTGATCTATCAATATGCTCTATCCAAGGGGTATACCCTGACAGACGATGAAAAGCAGAAACTGGAACAGGATGCGAAAGCCCAGTATGACGCTATACGAGATACCTATCGCAACGCCGCCCAAAGCGAAGGCGCTGCGGATGTGGACGCCCGCGCGAAGGAATTGTTCCTGAACGCTTTAAAGGAAAACGGACATACAGAAGAAAGTCTGTTGAAGAAGCTGACGGCGGATATGCAAAAAACGGCGATTGCAGAGAAGCTGGAGACCGCCATCAAATCCGAAATCACGTTTACCGAGCAGGACGCACAGACACGCTTCGCCGGGGATGTACAGGCCGACCGCACGGCCTATGCGCAATCACCCGCCAGCTTCGCGGACGCGCAGGGCGCGTACGAACAAAACGGCGGCGTGCCGCCCCTTTATGTGCCGGAAGGATATATTCGCGTCAAGCACATACTGGTATCGGACGAGGATACCGCTCAGGATCTCATTGCGCGGCTCAATGCCGGCGAGGATTTTGATGCGCTTATGGCGGAATACGGCACGGATCCCGGCATGCAGTCCGAACCCAACAAATCGCTTGGATATCTCATGAATGCGGATACGAGTTTTGTTCCCGAATTCAAAGAAGCGGCGCTTGCCCTTCAAAATGTGGGCGATGTCACAGCGCCTGTGAAAACGGATTACGGGTATCATATTATCAAGCTGGTGGATAAACTCAAAAGCGGAGAGCGTAGCTTTTCGGATGTGAAGGATGCTTACATATCCGGCATGCTCGAAAAACTGCAAACACAGCATTTCAACGAGCAAGTGGATGCCTGGGAGGACACTGTAAAGATCACGCGTTATGCGGACCGTATACGCGATATAGGCAAAGCGGAGCAGTAATCGGCGGTTAATGGAGAAGCTTTATGCAGTATGGAGCTGTTATGGGCGTATATCGCTTATACGACCCGAAGAGCGGAACGTCTTACGTCGGATTTTCCCGCAATCTGGAGGGCACGCGAAAGCGCCTGCGTTTTGAGTTAAAGCTCAACGCCTGCTCCTATAAACCTTTGCAGGAATTCAGCAACGCCTGCGATAATGAGCTGTGTTTTGAAATACTCGAAACCTACTGTCCGGACACTGATTTGTCCGAGGAGGAAGTGGACGCGCATCTTTCGGCAATGCTGCTCCGCTATAGGGGAAAACTGAACGCGCAGCCGATACAGGTACAAGTCTGAAGGATATCAACATACTTCCCCCCGTGTGCGAATAAGTATTGTAAAAACGCGCAACGGGGGGAATCTTATGTCTATCCAGAAAAGATACGCGACGCTGGCGCTCGCCCTGTGCCTGCTGTTATCGGCAGTGCTGCTGACCGGGTGCTCGCTGGTACAAAGCGTATTCCATCCGGCGGATGAAGAAGAACAGCCGGTGGACTCTACAGC
Organism: Bacillota bacterium; assembly: GCA_023396535.1. GTDB lineage: Bacteria > Bacillota > Clostridia > Christensenellales > CAG-138 > JAEWWD01. The sequence continues at coordinate 27,960 of JAEWWD010000099.1, read as the reverse complement.
AGGATTCCGCCGCACCGTGCTGTATTTTCAGACGGACGACGGGTTGATGGTACCGGTGATGAAGCTGCTGCCGTGGGAAGAAGGTATCGGCCGCGCAGCGCTCAATCAGCTTGTGGATACAGATGAAAACCGCATCTCCGCCGCCGCCATGGGCCTTAAAAACGTCGTGCCGCAGGGGGTGAGCTTTGTGCTTTCCATCTCCGACGAAGCGGTGGCAACACTGAACATCTGCGATCTCCCCAAACTGGAGAACGCCGAGGCCGAACAAGCGCTGATCACGGCGGTTGTGAACACGCTTACGGAATTCCCGACTATTGAGGAAGTACAGCTCAAGTTCGACGGTAAAGTCAAGAAGAAGCTGCCCCACGGCACCAATGTACAGGACGCCATGCGCGCCATCCCCCTCAATGAAGAACCCCTGGCCGTCAGCGCTTCGGAGGAAGACGCACAGTATCAGCTTACATTGTATTATCCCAATGAGTCGGCCAGTCTGCTTGTTCCTGTGACACGGAATATCACGCAGGAACCAGACCTGGTGGTTGCCATGCAGGAGTTGGTAAATGGCCCTGCCGAAAGCACACTGCGCAACTGCTTCCCCGAAGGAACCGAGGTGCTTTCCGCCACAATGCTTGACGACGAGGCTACTATAAACCTCTCTTCCGCGTTTGCATTGATATCGGATACCCCGGAACTGGAGGAAGCTGCATTGCAGTGCATGCAGTTGACCGCACGTAATTTCGGCGCGATCGCATCGCTGAAGCTGGAAGTGGAAGGCAAAGCGTTTGACAAATCGGTGTTGGAAACAATGGCGATGCCATCCTATGTGAACGAATTCCGTTGATCCGGTTGCGCTGCATATATCCGTACGCCGGCAAAGCCCTGTTGGGCTTTGCCGGTATGTGTTTTTTCAGCATTAATCAATAGCATTTGACAATAATCGCATATTTTTCGTTACCTCCTTCAAACTGCGACCGGAGCGTGCTATACTGATAAAAACCCCAAGATAGGGTTGCCGCCGCAGAAGCAAAGACGGGGAGGAATTTGGATGCAGGCATGGGATAAATGGGACATACGGTTTATGGAGCTGTGCAAAGCCATTTCCAATTGGTCCAGCTGCTATCAGGAAGGCCGTAAGATAGGCGCCATTATCGTAAAAAACAAACGCATACTCACAACCGGCTATAACGGCGCTCCCTCCGGTCTATTAAGCTGTATGGAGCGCGGCGAATGCCTCCGGCGGAACCTCAACATTCCTTCCGGTACGCGTCAGGAGCTTTGCTATGCCATACACGCGGAACAGAACGCCATCATACAGGCCGCCAAGCTCGGCGTATCCATCGACGGCGCGACGCTGTACTGCACGCACCAACCCTGCGTCATCTGTGCGAAAATGATCATCAACGCCGGTATTGTGCGCGTGGTATATGCGGAAGGGTATCCGGACGATTTCTCGGTGGAGCTTCTCAATCAGGCCGGCGTTATTCTGGAGCACTACAGCCCCCCCGAGAAGGACCCAAATAAGCCCGCGTAAAGGAATGACGAACATATACAAAAAGGCGGCGCATAGCCGCCTTATGTTATTCTATTGTTGATCTCTATTATTTCACTTATTGTGCATCATCGCACGGAATATCCCCGACGCCCTGCAGCACATATTTCGGGCGGTACGGGAACTTGACAAGCATTTCCCGTGAAGTAACGCCGGAAAGCACCAGTACGGTGTCGATTTCCGCCTCCACGCCCGCCATGACGTCCGTATCCATACGGTCCCCCACGATGGCAGTTTCTTCCGGCTCGGTCTTCAAGCGTTTGAGCGCGTGCCGCATCATCAGCGGGTTAGGCTTGCCAACGAAGTACGCGCTGACGCCTGTCGCCATTTCGATGGGCGCGATGAGCGCCCGGCAGGCGGGCGCGAGGCCTTCCTCGGTCGGCCCGGTCAGGTCGGAATTGCAGCCAATGAGCCGCGCGCCCTTATTGACCAGGTATGTCGCGCGCTCGAGCTTGTCGTAGCTTAAACTGAAATCCTCCCCCACCACCACATAATCCGGATTGACGTTGTTCATGGTAATTCCGACATCGTAAAGTGCGTTGATAAGCCCCGGCTGCCCCAGCACGTACGCGCTGCACTCCGGCGCCTGGGTACTCAGGAAGCTCGCCGTCGCAAGCGCGCTCGTATAAAAGCGGTCGGCTTCCACTTCCACGCCAAGGCGCGCCAGCTTCTGCTGCAGCTCGCGCGGCGTATAGCCGCTGTTGTTGGTAAGAAATAAGAATTTCTTGTCGTTTTCCTTCAGCCACTCCACAAAGCGCGGCACACCGGGCAACAGCCGGTTTCCATGATAGAGTACGCCGTCCATGTCGCAGATGAAGGCTTTTTTGTTTCGTAAAACTTCCATGTAATACCTCTCGTAATACTCTCTTTATTCCATTCCTTCCTAGTATATCGCAGCGCGTTCCTTTGAGCAATGCAATTCCACATCAATCGGCAGGGCCTTTCAGGGACGCATGATATTGCCGCTAAAAATTTAAACTCGTTGTTTTGCCAGCGTATAACAAGCTTATACTAATCATAGACAGGATGATAGAATCACGAGAAAGGGGAATCCTTATGGAAGTTCTTTATACTACCACCGCATTATCCGTCAATGGCCGCAGCGGAACTGTCACCGTTGAAAACAGCCCCCTGCGATTCGAAATGGCGCCCCCCTCCACGATGGGAGGTAAGGATGATTCCGGCGTTAATCCCGAGCAGCTATTTGCGGCAGGGTATTCGGCGTGCTTTGGCAGCGCTCTGCAGCATGTCATACGTACAAAAAAGCTACGTATTCCTCTGCCCTCCGTGCGCATGACGGTGGGTATCGGCAAAAATGATGCCGGCGGCTTCGCCCTTGAAGCGGCAATCCATGGCATATTCAAGGAAGTAGACCAGACGACAGCCGACGCGCTGATGGCCGAGGCGCACATGGTGTGCCCCTATTCCAATGCGACCCGCGGCAATATTGAGGTCAGGCTTTCTGCGGAAACCGCATAACGACCGAACACAAACCCAGATATTTCCGGACCACAAGCCATCGGAACACTCCCGATGGCTTTTTTGCGCGCTGAATTCCGGCTATGGTACGAGATACGCGGCCGGCATACTTTTATTGCGGCTACGCTGAAGGTTTATAGAATACTCCAACAATTCAGGGTTAATGTAAAAAGTATCGCATATATATGTGTTGACAGCGGTTACAACCCGACGGGTCAGATTGACCATGCCTTTCGGCAATGCAGAATTGAAATACGATGGTTTTAAGAATATGCACGAATATGGACTGACGAAGGAAATCATCCGGATCGCGGAAAGCGCCGCGCGTAGGGAAGGCGCACATAAGATCAGCCGCATATCTCTGGTAGTCGGTGAAAACGCGGGCATTCTCCCCGATTCCATCCAGATGTATTTCGATTTTATCGCCAAGGGAACGCTCGCGGAGGGTGCAACATTGCAACTCCGCATGGTACCGGTGCGAATGCGCTGCCCGCGCTGCGACAAGGATTTTGAACAGCCCCTCTTTTCCTTCGCGTGTCCAGATTGCGGCGCATTAGGCCATCCCACGGAAACCGGCAACGAATTTTATGTGGAAAGCCTGGAGCTTGAAATATGAAAATACCGAAAGAAAGGAAAGCAACGCAATGAATTCAAAAGACGTCATCATCATGGAGGATATCTATGCCGAGAACGACAGAACGGCGGACCGGATCAAGCGTAATCTCGCGGAGCGCGGTATTTACGCGGTCGATGTGCTGGGAGGGCCGGGCGCGGGAAAGACCTCCTGCCTCATCCGGATCATCGAAGGCCTTCAGGGCATCAGGGCCTATGTGATAGAAGGGGATATCCAATCCGATATCGATACACAACGGCTGCTTGCGCTGGGAATAGAAGCGGTACAGATCCATACCGGCGGCGCGTGCCACATAGACGCCATACTCGTGGAAAACACGCTGCCCAAGCTTACGCTTTCCGAAAATGGCGTGTTATTCATAGAGAACATCGGCAACCTCGTTTGTCCGGCGGAATTTTACATAGGCGAGAACTGTAAGATACTCATCATCAACGTAACGGACGGCGCCGATAAGCCCTATAAGTATCCCCTCGCGTTTGAAAAAGCGGCGGCTATACTGCTCAACAAAACCGATCTCATCCCTTATGTCGAGTTCGATATGGAGTACTTTTTAGAGGGTGTACGCGCGCTTAACGCCGAAGCGCCGGTATTTCCGGTATCCGCCCGGACTGGGGAAGGGTTTGCATCAGTCGTGGAATGGCTCAGGGCCAGGTTGAAATGATGAAAGCGACTGTTCGCATATCCGGCGTCGTGCAGGGCGTGGGGTTCCGGCCCTTCCTTGTCCGGCTGGCGCGGGAATATGGGGTTACAGGTTTCGTGAAAAACGAATGCGGGCATGTATTCGTGGAAGCCTATGCGCCGGAAAATGTGCTGCTTCGGTTTTTAGAGGCCATACGGGAGCGCGCGCCAGTTGCAAGCCGTATACTCCGGCAAGAGCAGGAAATCTATAATCTTCCTGACGCCGAAGAACGCCCATCGGATTTTCGCATCCTCCTGAGCGAATCCCGGTGCGGAGGCATCGTAACGCCCTCCCCCGATATCGCCACATGCGACGATTGCCTGCGGGAGCTGTTCTCCCCGGACAACCCGCGATACCGGAACCCGTTCATAAGCTGTACCAACTGCGGCCCCCGGTATTCCATACTGCACGCCATCCCCTACGACAGGGCCAATACGTCCATGGACATATACCCTCTATGCCCGCTATGCGCGCAGGAATATAGTGCGCCTTCCAACAGGCGCTTCCACGCGCAGACGGTGTGCTGCAACGATTGCGGGCCTATACTGGACTATTTTGACCGAGGGGGCAATGCCCGCGGCGAAAAAGCGTTACCTGAGGCAATCCGCGCGCTGCGCGGCGGGCATATCGTGGCTGTCAAGGGCATCGGCGGGTATCATTTCGCGTGCGATCCATATAATGATGAGGCTGTCGCCGCGCTTCGCGCGCTCAAGGGACGCGAACGCAAACCCTTTGCTGTCATGTTCCGGGATATGGAGGATATCTGGGCGCACTGTATCATCAGCCCGGAGGAAGAAACCCTTCTCGCCTCCCCCGCCCGTCCCATCGTGTTGCTGCTTCGCACATTGGACAGCCTGTCCCCCCTTGTATACGGAAAAAGCCCGTATCTCGGGGCTTTCCTGCCTTATACGCCTTTGCAGCACCTGCTGTTGCGGGAGACAGGCCCCCTTGTGATGACCAGTGCCAATTCGACTTCCCTCCCCATCATTATGGATGATTGGGCAATTCTGCGGTTCTTTTCGGAGCATAACGGTCTACACGGCGTATTGCGCCATGACCGCGGCATATTGCGCAGGCTGGATGATTCAGTCGCCATGGTCGTTCGCGGCAACACGCATATCCTTCGCAGGGCGCGCGGGTATGTGCCCCTCCCCATCCCGTGTCCTTCCGGCGGCGCGGAACTCATCGCCTTCGGCTCTCAGGAAAAAAGCACGGTGTGTCTGCATAAAGATGGACTCCTGTACCCCTCCGGCGAGATTGGGGATCTCGACAGCATGGAAACGTTGCGCGCTTATCGCAGGACTGTCAAGGACATGCGGGATACATTGCGCATTGTCCCGGAACTTGCCGTATGCGATATGCACCCCGGATACGAATCCTCCCGGTACGCAAAATCCATGTGCGTCCCCGTCATAGAGGAACAGCACCATCACGCGCATATCGCATCCGTCATGGCGGAGCATGGCTTGTCGGGCAGCGTCATTGGCGTAGCGTTCGACGGTACGGGGTATGGTACGGACGGCATGGTTTGGGGCGGGGAGTTTCTGATCGCCTCCCCCACAGGTTTTATGCGCGCCGCTCATCTCAAACCGGTTCGGCTGCTGGGTTCGGACAATTCCGTCAGGCAGGGCTGGAAAACCGCGCTGTGCATGCTGTACGACGCTGGCGTTGGCACGCCCGCCGGTGATGATCGAGCGCAATTGATAATAACGGCGCTGCAAAAAGATATCAATACCATACGTTCCTCCAGTATGGGCCGCGTGTTCGACGCCGTCAGCGCCCTGTTGGGGATCTGCGAGGAATCCGGCTATGACGGGCAGTGCGCCATAGAGCTTGAATACGCCGCCATGCGATGCCTCTTAAACGGCGGGCAGGCGGAACCGCTGCCCTATTCCCTTTCGGAGATGGACGGAACTGTGGTGATCGACTTTGCGCCATGCTTTCTGGAACTCCATACCCGATTTTCCCGTAGGGATAATGCCGAACTGCTTGCTCTGCGCTTCCACAGGACGGTATGCCGCATGATCGCCAACGTCTGCGCGGTACTTCGCAATCGACACGGCGTCAAAGACGTCGTACTCAGCGGCGGCGTATTTCAAAACCGCATACTGCTGGAAGAAACCATGCCGCTGCTTGAGGGTTCGGGATTCACCATGTATACAAACAACCAGGTGCCTGCAGGAGACGGAGGGCTTTCGCTCGGGCAGGCATACATCGGCCTCATGAAAAATCAATAAACGGGAGGGCGCATCATGTGCATCGCGATACCCGGCAAGCTGCTTGAAAAAGCGGATAACCGCGGCATAGTCCAAATCCGCGGCTATCGCATGCCCGTGGAACTCGGCATCGTGGCGGAAGTCCAGCCCGGCGACTATGTGCTGGTTCACGCGGGCTGCGCCATTGCCCGGCTGAGTAAGGCTGAAGCGGAAGAAATCAACGAGCTATTCGATACATTGGAGCAATACGATGCGAGAAATTGACGACTGCCTTGATACCATCAGGCCCTATGACGGGCTGCCCATAAGCCTCATGGAAGTATGCGGTACGCATACGCACAACATAGCCCGGTTCGGCATACGGGAGCTGCTGCCGCCTGCCATCCGCCTGATTTCCGGCCCCGGCTGCCCGGTATGCGTAACGCCCGCAGGCTTTATAGACCGCGCGGCGGAGATTTCGATGCGAACGGGCTGCGTGGTATATACGTTCGGCGATATGCTGCGCGTACCCGGGCGCAAAACATCCCTTCTGCAGGCGATGGCCGCGGGCGGCAGCGTACGCATGCTGTACTCTCCTCTTGATATACTGGAATTTGCGGCGAAGCAGCCTGCAACCACATTTTATTTGACCGCGCTCGGCTTTGAAACCACATTGCCGCTTTACGCGCTGCTGATGGAGCGCATGCTGGAACGCGGAGTGCGGAATATACGGCTTCTGACCGCGGTCAAGGCGCTCATGCCCGCGCTGTACTGGATATGTGAGAACAACCCGACAATCGACGGCTTCATAGGGCCGGGGCACGTCAGCGCCATATTGGGCAGCGGCGTATACGAACCGCTTTGCGCAAAATACGGTATCCCCCTGACCGTCGCCGGGTTCAGTTTTGAGCATATCGTCGCAGCGATCTGCGATTTGATCCGTCAGATCGGCGCAAATACCGCCGAGGCGCACAACCTGTACCCAAACGCAGTATCAAGGGAAGGCAATACGCAGGCGCTGGGCCTGATTGAACGGTACTTCGTCAAGCGTCCGTCTGTTTGGCGCGGGTTGGGCGAAATTTACGACTCCGGCTATTTCCTTGCGCACGAATTCGCGCAGTTCGACGCGGGACCCATTACGGAGGAAGTGGATGAAGAGACAAGCGGATGCCGCTGCGGCGATGTGATCGCCGGGCGCGCAACCCCGCCGGACTGCGGCCTTTTTGGCCGCGTCTGCTGCCCGCAGACGCCTCGCGGCCCCTGTATGGTCTCCGCGGAAGGCGCCTGCGGCATCTGGTACGACAACGCATATAGGACTAATTCCTGAGGCAGCAAATAAGGAGGCGCCTATGCGCATCACATCCGCCCATGGCGGCGGCGGCAGGCTTATGAACGACCTGATCCATGCCGTATTCCAAAAGCACTTATCCAATCCCATGCTGGACCGCATGGAGGACGCTGCGCTATTGCCCTCCATGGATGATAGAATCGCGTTCACAACGGACACCTTTGTGGTCGCTCCCTTGTTCTTTCCGGGCGGCGACATAGGCAGGCTCGCCGTATGCGGCACTGTAAACGATCTGTCGATGCGCGGCGCAACGCCCAGGTATCTTTCCGCAGGGTTTGTATTGGAAGAAGGTCTGGAGATTGAAACGCTCGAGCGCGCGGTCGTTTCCATGAAGCGCGCGGCGGATGAGGCGGGCGTGGAAGTCGTAGCCGGCGATACAAAGGTCATAGAGGGAAGAGGCGGTATGTTCATCAATACATCCGGCATTGGCGTGCTGGATACCCCCGTGGATATCAGCGCACACAACGCGGCGGACGGTGACGCCGTACTTATCAGCGGTCTTTTAGGCGACCATCACGCCTGCATATTATCCTGCCGGATGGGCATTGAAAACAATATCCGCAGCGACTGCGCCCCTTTAACCGAAATGGTGCGCGCGCTTATCCGAAGCGGCCTTCATGTACACGCCCTGCGCGATATCACGCGCGGTGGGCTCGCCTCCGTACTGCATGAAATCGCAGCTTGCTCACAGGTGGAAATCGAGCTGTTCCCTTCCATCATGCTTGCAAGCGCACAGGTGCAGGGATTCTGCGATATACTGGGCCTGGACCCGTTGTATATGGGCAACGAGGGCAAGCTTGCTCTGATATTGCCCCAAGCGGAGGCGGAACAGGCGCTCCATATACTGCGAGGCTGCCGATACGGCGGACACGCACAGAGTATAGGAGCGGTCCGCGCCGCGAAATCCCCCGCAATATTGCAGCGAACGCGCGCAGGGGGTACGCGCCTGATTGAACCTTTGCTTGGCGAAGGACTCCCGCGCATCTGCTGACAGCCTACGCAGAAAAAGATATACACACAAATGCCGCATTCAGAACGAATGCGGCATTGCAACTAAATAGGCCAACCCATCTGGTCGCTTGCCTATATCAGTAAATAGAGCGCTCCTCCGACAACGCCGGAGCCCAATATGACATAAATCGGGTTAAGCTTCCACTTTCTGAGTATGAACAATCCCGCGGCAAACAACAGCGCCGCAATATAGTTGATCGCTTGAATATTCCACGAAAATCCCTGTTCTCCCCAAATGGCCAGCAGGAATATCGTAACTCCCGCCCCGGCAATCAACGCGACGACCGCGGGACGAAGTCCCCTCAATATTCCCTGAATGATGGTCAGTTCCTTATATTTATAATAAATCCAGGCAAGGAATGATACGATCACGCAGGATGGAAGTATACAGGCAAATGTCGCGACCAGCGCCCCTGGAATGCCCGCTATGCGTATGCCAACAAATGTGGCGGAATTGATCGCGATAGGGCCGGGCGTCATTTCCGCGATCGTGATCAGATCCGTAAACTCTGTCAGCGAGAGGCAATGATGCAGATCTACGATCTGATTCTGAATCAGAGGCATTGCCGCAAGACCGCCACCTATGCTGAACAGGCCAATCTGAAAAAAACTCCAGAACAGTTGAAAAATCGTCATTGTTCTTCTACATCCTTCTTATCCGCTTTACGCTTGAGCAGTATCCTAAGCGCGCCCACGCAGGCGCAGGCAAATATGATATACATCACGTTCACCTTAAAAACAAAGGACGCCACAAACGCCAGTATCATCATTGTGATGGACAATGCATCCCTTTGCTTAGCAACGTTGCCGCCGAGCGTTACGATCACGTCCGCGATAACCGCCGCAACTCCCGCCTGCATGCCAGTCAGCACGGCGCTGACGACGGGGTTGGACCGAAACGCTTGATAGAACATCGATATAATCGAGATGATGATCAACGGAGGCAATATGGTGCCAAAAATTGTGACTATGGCGCCTGGAATGCCGGCAATATGATATCCCAGCAATATGGATGCGTTCACGGCAACCGCGCCGGGCGACGACTGGGCGATAGCGGTTAAATTGAGCATCTCCTCCTCTTCTACCCAGTTCAGCTCATCCACGAATTTTTTCTTCATCAGGGGGATGATGACGTAACCGCCGCCCAGCGTAAACGAGCTCAAATAGAAGGTCGAGCTAAACAGCTTCCAATAGACCGCTTTCCTGTCCTGCAAAAAAATCACCTCTATGCTCCAGTATAGAAGATTGCGTGTGCATAATAGAAATAGTATTATTTTATATGAACCATAATAAATTCATTATAAGGAGAATGGCCGTGACGCTACGCCACATCAAAATATTTGTAGCCGTTTGTGAAGCGGGAAGCATTACGGCGGCCGGCGAGAAACTGTTTCTGGCGCAACCGGCCGTCAGCCTTGCCATTGCGGATCTCGAAAGCTATTATGGCATAAAACTGTTCGATCGTATAGCAAAACGTCTATACATCACGGAAGCCGGAAAGCACCTCTTTCAGTATGCCACCCATATTGTCAGACTATTTGAGGATATGGAAAAGGAAGTCAAGAACATCGACAATATAGGCGTAATCCGCGTTGGCGCCAGCATAACGATAGGGACTTATCTATTGCCGCAGTATATCCTGGCTCTAAAAGAGCGATTTCCCAGCATGGATGTAAAAGTGGTCATCCATAACTCCGAGACGATTCAACAGTTTATCTGTGAGAATAAAATCGATATTGGTTTTATTGAAGGAAGGGTACATGATGAGTATATTGTTGCGCTTCCCTTCCGGGAGGATGAACTGAGTATGATCTCCTCAACTTCCCATCCGTTTGCCGGAAGGACGGACGTTGATATCGCGGAACTCGAAAAACAATCTTTCCTGCTGCGTGAGGCCGGGAGCGCAGGCCGTGAGATTTTCGACGGTATAATGGCCGCGCACGGCATAGTGATTGATCCTTTATGGGAAAGCATCAACACGCAGGCGATCGTCAGAGCTGTACAAGCAAATCTCGGGATATCCGTGCTGCCTTATCTTTTGGTAAAGGACAGCCTGGACAGAAATGAAATCTGCCGATTTGCCTTAAAAAACATCTCCTTTTCGCGCCAGTTCAGCGTCGCATACCATAAAAATAAATTCCTTACCCAAAGCGCAAAGTACTTAATTGAAATTTGCCAGATCGATAGACTACTATAACAAGGCATCGATGCTCCCTTAGCAGAAAATAAAGGGAGGCGTTCGCCTCCCTCAGCGTATCGATAAACCCCTGTGAGTGAAATTGAGTTGAAAGTTGTGCAGTATGAAGCTTTTAATCCGTCATTTTGCGGGCGATTGATTGTGCGGTTTGCCGCACATCATTCCTTATGAAATACCCGAATGTACCATTCGGGTGCATGTGCGGTGAAAAATGACACCTTGCGCGTTTTTTGCTGTGACAGCCTCTTTCAGAATGAAAGAGCCGAACAGCAAAAATGCGCGAAAAAACCATCAGCAAAGTCCGCAGGACTTTGCCGATGGCCTGAGGGAGGCGTTTGCCTCCCTTTTACCATGTAATTATGTTCAGCCCTCGGCCCTTGCGGCTTCAAACTCCGCCTGCATTTCCTTGGAGGGTTCCGCAGTGAGCAACGATACGACGACTATGAATATGCAGGATACCAGGAACGCCGGCAGCAGTTCGTAAATACCAAATACGCCGCCCATCGGACGTATCAGCAGCTTCCAAATGAATACCATGGCGGCTCCCGCGCACATACCGGCAACGGCGCCCGCATGATTTGTCCGTTTCCAAAACAGTGAGAACAGCATCAGAGGCCCGAAGGTCGCGCCAAAGCCTGCCCACGCGAAGGAAACCACTTTGAATATAACGCTGTCTTTATCGAGTGCGATCACTATGCCGATAATCGTAATAACGATCAGCGTTACACGGGATACAAGCATAACCTGCTTATCAGTGGCGGTCTTCTTCAGAAGCCCCTGATAAATATTCTTCGCCACGGCGGAAGAAGCAATCAACAGGTACGAATCCGAGGAACTGATGGTCGCCGCCAGTATGCCCGCCACCAGCAGGCCCGCTATGAGCGGCGGCATCAACCGTGTAGCGACAAGAATATAGATGCTTTCCGCTTCGCTCGCGGTCGTGAGCGCCGCGGGGAACAACGCGCGGCCCGCGATGCCGATGAATACGGCGGCAATCATGGAAATAACAGCCCACGTCGTCGCGATGCGGCGGGATTTTTTCAGCTCGCTCTCATGGCGAATGGCCATGAACCGCAGCAATACCTGGGGCATACCGAAGTAGCCGAGACCCCACGACATAGTGGAGATGACCGTAAGGAAGCCATAAGCGCCGGCATCTCCAAAGAGAGGCGCGCCGTCCTTTACCTGCTGAACGCCATCTACCACCGTCGGACTGGCAATGCCGAAAAACTCGAGAAAACCGGGTATATGTTTTACATTCTCCGCTATGACCGAAGGACCGCCCGCTGCTATGGTCACAGCTCCAAGCGCTATCAGCATCACGACGATCATGACAACGCCCTGCATGAAATCCGACGCACTTTCCGCCAAAAATCCGCCCAAGAAGGTATAAACCACCACAAATGCGGCGCCCAATATCATCATGCTCTGGTACGGCAGACCGAACAGTGTGTTGAACAGTTTGCCGCATGTAACGAAACAGCTTGCCGCATATACAGAAAAGAATACCAGTATGAATACGCCCGCAACGCCCATGATCAGGTTTTTCTTGTCGTGAAAACGGCTGTTAAAGAATTCGGGTATTGTGATCGCGTTGCCAGCGATGACGGAATACCGGCGCAGCCTTTTCGCCACAAGCAGCCAATTGAGATAGGTGCCGATGGCAAGACCCGCCATCGTCCAAAACGCATCCGAGAGTCCACACCAATACGCGACGCCGGGCAGACCCATCAACAGCCAACCGCTCATATCCGAGGCCTCGGCGCTCATCGCCGCTATCCACGGACCAAGGCTCCTGCCGCCCAAAAAATACTCTTCTGAGCTTTTGTTCGCCCGTTTCGCGTAATATATGCCGATACCGATAACCACCAGCATATACAGAAACATAACAACCAGAATCTGAATTTGCCCTGAATCCATGAAATCCCCCCAACTATTCTTCTATTTTCTTTGAATGATCACGATGAATGCGCTATACAACCAATTTATTATAGCTTAATCCTGCAATACCGACAACTTTTTTTAATGGAAATGATATGAAAATGATATGTGTATTCTCTGCGACAAGCAAGCCTTCGCACCGCACGACAGGCTGATTGCAAGCATATTCTGCAGCAGGAGGGATCCATATGCTGTGTGATTGTTCCGGCACAGAGCTTGTATTAATCAGTGCGGCTATCGCCATCGAAATATCCAAATGCGTTTCAGACGAAGAACTGGAGCTGCTAAGCGCGCTTTATACCACGATTGGAGATCAGCTCGCTTTGATAGCCGCACAGGGATGCTCCCCTGAGTAGCCGCACAGCTTCCATCGTTCCGCCAGCGGCACAGCGCCGCAAAATGAAAATGGATGCGCTCACGAACAAAACCGCCGACAAAACCCATAGGTTTCGTCGGCGGTTTTACAGAACGCAGAATTCTGTCATGCCAAATTACGGCTCACTTTACTCTGTAATCCAGGATATACCAACCGTGCCGGCGCCAAGATGTACGCTCAGCACGGGGCCCAGCTTGCTTACATGGATGTCGATACCCGGGAAGCGTTGCCGTATGCTCTGATACAGCGGTTCCACCGACGCCCTCTCCCCCATGTGATGCACAACTATCTCCTTTGCACCCTGAGGCACCTTGCTCAATAATGCGCGTACGCGCTCCGCATTGCCGCGCGCAAGCCCACGCGCCACCACTGTCCCTCTCAGGCACATGAGTATGGGGCGAATATTCAGCATAGTGCCCACCGACTGCGGCACAGCGCCCAGCCGTCCGCTGCGCCGGAGCGCCGCCATATCGTTTACGGAAAATACGATTCCCGTTTGATCACGAAGCTGTTGCAGGCGTGCGGCAACCTGCCTGAGCGACAAACCCTGTTCCGCAAGCGCCCGCGCTCTTTTGGCGAGCAACCATAGTCCCCCGGAGGTCGAAAGGGAATCAACAACCGCAATTTTCCGCGTATCCACCTCCTGCGAAGCGATACACGCGCTGCTGAACGTACCGCTCAGCCTTGAGGAGATGACCAGGCAAAGAACCTCCATTCCCTGCGCGATAAGCTCTCGAAATGTTTCGATAAAGCCGGCGACAGGGGCCTGTGAAGTCTTGCAATTTTCGGGGTCCGCAAATATCCGCTGCTCAAAATCCCCGTTTTCGTCGCTGAAGCCTTCCCAGTACGCTTGCCCCTGTATGCTGTAGCTGTTGGAGACGATGTGCAGATGAAGCGCGTCGGCCTCCTCGCGCGGGATACAGATGGTGCTGTCGGTTACAATCGCCATCATTGCGGCTTTCCCCCTATGTTTCGAAATCTTGCGTAGCGCCGTTGCGCCAGCTCGTTGCTGTCGCTGCCGATATATGCGCGCAGCGTATCGTATAAGCTCTGTTTAAGTCCCGCGTACAACTCCTGTGCGCCTTCTTCCGGTATCACGCGCTCAATCACGCCCAACGCGTAAAGATCCTGCGCGGTCAGCTTGAGGCTTTCCGCCGCTTGCTGTACTTTTGAGGTATCTTTCCATAGAATGCTGGCGCAGCCTTCGGGCGATATGACGGAATACACGGCGTTTTCCAGCATCCAGACCTCGTTGGCTACGGCGAGCGCCAGCGCGCCGCCGCTGCCTCCCTCGCCGATGAGTATCGAAATCACAGGAATATTCAGCCACATCATCTCCATCAGGTTCTCCGCGATAGCCTGCCCCTGCCCGCGCTCTTCGGCTTCAATGCCGCAATACGCGCCCGAGGTGTCCACAAAGCATACGACGGGCCTATGGAATTTCTCCGCCAGCTTCATCTGTCTGAGCGCCTTGCGGTACCCCTCCGGATGAGCGGAACCGAAATTGCGCGCGACCTTTTCCTTGGTAGTATGGCCTTTTTCCAGCGCGATCACCGTCACCGGCATTCCACACAGGCTCGCAAGCCCCGCCACCACCGCGCGGTCGTCGCCGTAGCGACGGTCGCCATGCAGCTCAAAGAACTCCTCGAATATGTTCTCAATAAAATCCAGACCCGTCGGCCGGCCCGCAGCACGGGCGACGCGTACCTTATCCATCGCGCTCATATGGCGGCCTCCTTTTGATGCAGCATAAGCAGGCGGCTCAATATGCATTTCAAATCACGCCGATCCACAACAGCGTCGACAAACCCTTTTTCCACCAGGAATTCCGCACGCTGAAAGCGCTCCGGAAGCTTCTGGCGGATGGTTTGCTCGATCACGCGCGGCCCCGCAAAGCCGATGAGAGCCTTCGGCTCTGCGAGTATGTAATCGCCTTGCATGGCGAAGCTTGCCGTCACGCCGCCGGTGGTCGGATCCGTCAGTACGCAGATGTAGAGATTCCCTTTATCCCCATGCAGCTTAACTGCGCCGCTTGTTTTCGCCATTTGCATGAGGGAGAGTATGCCTTCCTGCATCCGCGCACCTCCGGATACCGTAAAGCCGACAACGGGCAGGCGTTCCCTTGCCGCAAGCTCAAAAAGCAGCGTCACCTTTTCACCCAGCGCTGAACCCATGCTGCCCAGCATGAAATTGGGATCCATCACGAACATCGCGCAGCGTATCCCGCCTATCCTCGCCGTGCCGCAGACCACGCCTTCCGGCTCGCCGCTTGTTTCACGGGCGGACTGCAGTTTGCCCATATACCCGGGAAACTGTAGCGGATCGCCGGAAGTTATTTCGGAGAAATGCTCCTCAAACGAATGCTCGTCGCAGATACAACCGATACGTTCGCGTGCGCTCATGCGAAAGTGATGCCCGCATTTGGCGCATACACGCAGGGTATTCTCCAGATCGCTTTCAAACAGCGTCGCCTTACAGGAAGGGCATTTAACGCACAGCGCGCCGGGTATGGCGGGCGTGCGGGCGCTTTGCTGGATACCGTCGGATTCGAGCGCGTTCTTGGGCTTTTTAAATAAGCTTTTATCCAGCATACGTTAACCTCTTTTCGCCATGAAGTCGGTGGTATACGAGCCGGAACGGAAGCGTTCGTCCGACAATATCTCCATATGCAGCTCGCTGTTGTGATCAATCCCCTCCACGACGAGTTCCGAAAGTGCGGCCTGCATTTTCCGGATGGCTTCTTCCCGCGTCTTTGCGTGTACGATGAGCTTAGCAATCATGGAATCGTAGAACGGCGGTACAACGTAATCCTGATACAGCGCGGTATCGAACCTGACCCAAGGCCCGCCGGGGATATGCAGCAGCGATATGCGTCCACAGCTCGGGCGGAAATTCTGTTCGGGCTGCTCCGCGTTGATGCGGCATTCTATCGCACAGCCCTGCAGATCGATATCCTGCTGCTTGAACTGCAAGGGCAGACCCGCTGCAATACGCAACTGCCATTTGACGAGGTCTATGCCCGTAACCATCTCTGTGACGGGATGCTCCACCTGCAGACGGGTATTCATCTCCATGAAATAGAAATTCCCGTCCCGATCCAGCAAAAATTCTATCGTGCCGGCGTTGACATACCCCGTGGCATTCGCGGCAAGTACGCATACGTCCATCATGGCTGCACGAAGTTTTCCATCGACCGCCGGCGAAGGACTTTCCTCGATCAACTTCTGATTCTTACGCTGCACGGAGCATTCCCGTTCTCCCAGGCAAACCACGTCGCCGTGTTGGTCGCACAGGAGCTGCATTTCGACATGCTTAACGGGGAACAGGTATTTCTCGAGATACACCGCCCCGTCGCCAAACGCGCTTTCCGCCTCCGCGGATGCGGAAAGATACGCTAAAGCGAATTCCTCGGCTTTCGCAACCAGCCGTATGCCGCGGCCGCCGCCACCCGCGCGCGCCTTTATAAGCAGCGGATACCCGATTTTTTCCGCCGCTTCCGCCGCTTCCTCCACCCCCGAGAGTACGCCGGTACCGGGAATAACGGGAACGCCGGCAAGCGCCATGGTTTTCCTGGCCTCATCCTTATCCCCCATGCGCGAGATAACGTCGGCCGGCGGGCCTATGAATACCAACCCGCATTCCGCGCACAATTGCGCAAACCGC
The DNA here is from genome assembly GCA_023396535.1 of Bacillota bacterium. Classification (GTDB taxonomy): domain Bacteria; phylum Bacillota; class Clostridia; order Christensenellales; family CAG-138; genus JAEWWD01. The sequence continues at coordinate 10,888 of JAEWWD010000099.1, read as the reverse complement.
GCGTTTTCCGAAAGAAGGCCGTACCCCGGATGAATGGCCTGCGCGCCGGAAAGAACCGCCGCGGACAGTATAGCAGTCATATTGAGATAGCTGTCCTTTGCTCGGGGCGCCCCTATGCAGAAGCTTTCATCCGCGAGGTTGACGTGCAGCGCGTCGCGATCGGCCTCGGAAAAAACGGCAACCGTGGCAATTCCCATTTCCTTGCACGCGCGGATGATGCGCACGGCAATCTCCCCGCGATTCGCAATCAGTATTTTGGAAAACAATGTTCATTCCCCCTGCCGCATGAGCATGAAGGAGAATTCCGCACTGACACAGAGCTCCCCATCCACGCTGCCCGTCGCTTCAGAGAAATAAAAGGGATGCTTTTCCTTAATCATTTTCGTCTCGATTTTGAGAACATCGCCCGGACGCACCATGCGCTTGAAACGCGCCTTGCTGATGCCGGTAAAATACGGAGTCGTGCCCTGTATTTTATCTGCGATCAGCGCGCAGGAGGCCTGTGCCAGCATCTCGCAGAGTATCACACCGGGTACCACCGGGTTGCCCGGAAAATGCCCCTGCAGGAAATATTCGTCTCCCCGGACGGTATAGGACCCAACGGCGCGTCCCGGTTCTATCAGTTCCGCTTCATCTACGAGCAGCATGGGCTCCCTGTGCGGAATCACATTTTTAAAATCTTCTCTATTCATCACAGTTCTCCCGTTTAAAACACCTTAAATAGTATCTGCGCGTACTCGACTACCTCACCGTTCTCCACACAGATATCCACGATCTCCCCGTCAACCTCGGCGGTGATCTCGTTCATCAGCTTCATCGCCTCAATGATGCACAGAACGTCGCCCTTTTTTACCTTTTTTCCTACAGACACATACGGCTGCGCGTCAGGCGCGGGAGCGGCGTAAAACACGCCGACCATGGGGGATTTGATTTCCTTAATATTGTTAAAATCCACCGCTCCATCCTGTACGCATTGAACTGCCTGTGGGACGGCTGCAGGCTGTATGACGACAGGCGCGACAGGGCGCTCCACAACCGTTCCCTTCTCAAGCCGTATCTTCGTATCCGCTTCCGATACCTCAAGCACCGAAAGCCCGGAGTTTTCCAGGAGCTGCACCAGCTCCCGAATATTCTTTAAATTCATATTCCGCTCCTTATTCCGCCCGAGCAAAAGCCAGGCAAGCGTTGTGGCCGCCGAAGCCCAGCGAAAGCGAAAGCGCCAAGCGAACATCCGCCCTACGGCTTACATTGGGTACAATGTTGAGATCGCATTCAGGATCCGGCTCTTTATAGCCTATCGTAGGGGGGATAGCGCCTTCCTGCACGGCTTTTATACTCGCGATGGCTTCCGCCGCGCCAGCCGCGCCCAGCATATGCCCCGTCATGGACTTGGTGGAGCTTACCATAACTTTGCCGGCATGTGCGCCAAACGCCGTTTTGATGGCAAGAGTCTCCGCCTTGTCGTTGAGCGGTGTACTGGTGCCGTGCGCATTGATGTACACCGCGCCCGCGTCCTCCGTGGATATGCCCGCTTCCTCCATGGCAAGGCTTATAGCCTGCGCCGCGCTCACGGATTCAGGATGCGGCGCAGTGACGTGGTACGCGTCGCAGGTGTTGCCGTATCCGCGGATTTCCGCGTAGATTTTCGCGCCGCGCGCCTTGGCATGCTCATATTCCTCCAGCAGGAGTATACCAGCGCCCTCGCCCATCACGAATCCGTCTCTTCGCTTATCGAAGGGGATAGAGCTGTCGAGGGGATCGTTCCGGGTGGAAAGCGCCATACAATTGGTAAAGCCCGCCACCGACAACGGATTGATGACAGCCTCCGCTCCGCCGGCGAGTATCGCGTCCGCATATCCATGTTTTATGGCACGGAACGCCTCGCCTATCGCGTGCGACGATGTGGCGCACGCCGTTACAACCGGCAGGCAGGGACCCTGCGCGCCAAATCGTATGGCAATGCTGCCGGCAGCGATATTGGCAATCATCATGGGGATGAAATGCGGGGATACCCAGCGTGGCCCCTTCTCGGAAAGCTTCTGGCACTCGGTCATGAATGTTTCCATGCCGCCGATGCCTGACCCGACATATACGCCCAGCCTCCCGGGATCGCTTACCGTATAGCCGCTGTCCTTCATGGCCTGCACGGCAGCCGCAATGGCATAGCGCGCGTAAAGATCCGTTTTGCGCGCTTCCGATTTTTCCATGTACTGCGCGGCGTCAAAACCCTTCACTTCCGCCGCGATTTTTACTTTGAATTCCGACGCGTCAAAACGCGTGATAAAATCGATGCCGCATTTCCCCGCAAGCAGGCTGGACCAGAATTCGGCAACGGTATTGCCGACCGGGGATATGACGCCCATACCTGTGATGACGACTCGTTTCATATTCTTCTCTCCATAATTCAAATGCGGTATTAATGGGACGCTTACATTGCCAGGCCGCCGTCCACGCGGATAACCTCGCCCGTGACATAGCCAGCGCACGGACCGGCAAGAAACGCGGCCAGCGCCGCCACATCGTCGGCCTCGCCCATGCGTTTTAATGGTATCTCCTGCAAAAACGCCTCACGCGCTTGCTCGGGCATGGCGTCCGTCATATCCGTTCGGATGAGACCGGGCGCGATAGCGTTGCAGGTAATACCCCTTGACGCCAGCTCCCGCGCGACGGATTTTGTCATGCCGATCATACCGGCCTTTGCCGCGGCATAGTTCACCTGCCCGGCGTTGCCCGTAATTCCGGCAATTGAAGATATGTTGATAATGCGTCCGCTTCTCTTCTTGATAAAATGCGGAGCCACATGCCGGATCATGTTGAACGCGCCCTTCAGGTTCACGTCGAGAACGCGGTCGAAATCCGCCTCCTTCATCATCAACAGCAGGCAGTCGCGCGTGACGCCCGCATTGTTCACGAGTATATCCGCGCCGCCGAATGTCGCCAATATTTCCGCGACCGTATCCTTCGCCGCAGCAAAATCCGATACGTCGCAGCAGTACATTTCCGCGCGCACGCCAAGCCCGCGCGCACAATCGCAGGTCTGCGCTGCGGCTTCAACGTTGCCCGCGTAAATCAGCGCCACATTCGCGCCCTGTCCGGCCATCGAGAGCGCGATGGCGCGGCCGATACCGCGCGAGGCTCCCGTTATAATAGCGGTTTTTCCGTTTAGCACAGTAATCCTCCTTCAGAAAGAGCAGCGAGCGTGTCCTCTAGGCTTTGCGCGTCCTGCACGTTGTGGCTGTTCAGCGATGCGTCTATCTTCGGCATAAATCCGCTCAGCGTTTTGCCGGGGCCGACCTCTATGAACCGGTCAATCCCCTTCCCTGCCATCGCGGCGATTGTCTGCTTCCACAGCACGGGCGACTGCACCTGCATCGCGAGCGTATTTGCGACATGCTCCCCATACGGCTGCGCCGTGAAGTTTGCGTAAACAGGGCATATAGGAGGAGTAAAAGTATAATTTGATAATTCCGTTTCCAATGCCTCTGCCGCTTCCGCCATATAGGGGGAATGAAACGCGCCGCTTACAGCAAGCCGCATCGCGCGCCCACCGCACTGCGCCACCGCTGGTATAAACGCTTCAAGCTGCTCCTTCGTACCTGTTACAACCAACTGGCCGGGACAATTGTAATTCACAGGGTATACGCCTGGGAATTCCCTGCAAAGCTCTTCCACGCGTTCATCAGGCAGCTTGAGCACAGCCGCCATGCCGCCGGGGTTCCGCTCCGCCGCCCGCTGCATGAGCTCCGCCCGCCGCAGCACCAGCCGAAAGCCATCCTCATCCGAAAGGACGCCCGCGAATGTAAGCGCAGCCACCTCGCCCAGCGAGAAACCGGCGACCGCGGTGGGCTGAACGCCCGCTTCCTGCAGCGCGCGCGCCGCGGCGAGATCCACAGCAAACAGGCAGGGCTGCGTGTTGATGGTTTGCGAAAGCTCTTCCTTGGATGCTGTAAAGCACTGCTCCGAAGTACCCGGCCGCAGCCGGTCCGCCATTAAAAACACGGCGCGCGCCGCTTCTGAAGAGTCAAAGAGCTCTTTGCCCATGCCGGTGTATTGCGCGCCCTGCCCCGCGAACAGGAATGCTACCGCGCCCATTTCGCGGCCCCCCGCAGCAGTTCTTCCGCCTCCGAGAACATTTCGCGTATGATCTCGCAGGCGGACTGCTCCTTGTGTACCATTCCGGAGGATTGGCCGGCCATTATGGTACCGTTTTTCACATCCCCCTCCCGGGCGGCGCGCCTGAGCGCGCCGGCTCCGAACGCCTCCAACTCCTCGTTGGATATGTTGCTGTCGTATTCCCGGCGCATGAATTCGCGCATAAACGAATTGCGCAGCGCACGCACAGGATGCCCGAGGCGTTTCCCAGCCGTTCCGGTATCGATATCCCGCGCCTGTAAAATCTTTTCCTTATAATTGTGATGTATTGTGCATTCGTGCGCCACCAGGAACCGGGTGCCTACCTGTACGCCGACTGCCCCCAGCATAAACACGGCCGCTATGCCGCGCCCATCCGCTATACCGCCGGCCGCGATGACGGGTACGTCCACCGTATCGCAAACCTGCGGCACAAGCGTCATCGTCGATAATTCGCCAATATGCCCGCCGGATTCACCACCCTCGGCGATAACGGCGCACGCACCGCTTCGTACAACCAGTTTGGCGAGCGCTGTCGACGGCACCACGGGTACCACCTTAATCCCCGCGTCAACCCAGGAGCGCAAGTACTTGGCGGGATTGCCGGCGCCGGTCGTGACGACCGGCACGCGCTCCTCCAGCACCACCTGCGCGACTTCGTCCACATACGGACTCATCAGCATGATGTTTACGCCAAAGGGCTTATCCGTGCGCTCCCGCGTAGCGCGTATCTCGTTGCGCAGCCACTCGCCAGGGGCGTTCATGGCCGCCACGATGCCCAATCCGCCGGCGTTGCTGACGGCAGAGGCAAGAGAAGCATCCGCCACCCATGCCATACCGCCCTGCAGAATAGGGTATTCGATGCCCAGCAAATCGCAAAGCACCGTCCTCATTGCGCCGCGCCTCCCTTAGCCGCAATAAGCCGCTCAATTTCGCTGACGAGATCCTTCACGCAGCGGATGGATTCGTTCATTTCGATCTGGACGTCGAATTCTTCCTCGTACGTCATAATGAGCTCCACGCGGTCCAGAGAATCCAGGCCCAGTTCGTCAAACGCCGTATCAGGGCCGAGATTTTCCACGTCGACGTCTTTGTCCTTAAGAATGCCGATTACCTTTTCATAAACCATATACGATTCCTCCAATGCAAATTAAATTTACGTGCGCGACGGCTATTTACACCAGCGCAGCACGCAGGCGCCGGTGGTAAACCCGCCGCCAAATGCGCTTAACGCGAGCAGGTCCCCCTTATGGAACATCTGCCTGCGATTGCACTCGTCAAGAAGTATGGGGATACTTGCCGCGGAAGTGTTTCCGAAGCGGTCTATATTGGTGACATAGCGGTCCGGGTGAATATGCAGCCTTGTCTTTGCGGCTTCAATAATGCGGATATTGGCCTGATGCGGCAGGACAAAAGCAATTTCCTCCTGCGCCACGCCCGCGTCCTCCGCCACGGCCGTTATATCACGCACCATGGAGGAAACGGCAAACTTATATACGTCCTGCCCGTTCATATGCACGCAGGCCAACTCATCCCTGCCCTGTGCGAACGGGCTCAGCCCCTTCGTCTGAGGGATCAGCAGAGAGTCCGTGTTACCGGAGGCCGTCACGCGGATCGAGAGCAGATCGTCCCCTGAAGTCAGCACCACCGCTCCGGCCCCATCGCCAAACAGTACGCAGGTAGCGCGATCCGTCCAATCCGTCACTCTGGACATCACTTCTGACGCCACAACGAGCGCCTTTTTTACATGTCCCCGTGCAAAATAACCGTCCGCCACATCCAGCGCGTAAAGGAAGCCGGAGCACGCGGCATTGATATCCATGCTGGGGCAGTTAGCGCCTAATTCCTTCTGCAGCACGCAGGCCATAGAGGGCGTAATGTAGTCGCCCCGCACTGTGGCGAAAAGTATGAGATCCAGCTCTTCTGGTTGCACACCCGCATCCTCAAGCGCACAGCGTGCGGCGCGAAGCGCAATGTCCGCCATTGTTTCGTCCGTCAGTATGTGCCTTGAATGGATGCCGGTGCGCGTTCTGATCCATTCGTCGGAAGTATCCACCATATTCGCCAGCTCGTCGTTTGAAATGGTATGCGCGGGATACGCGCTGCCGGTACCGATCAGGGAAAAGCTCATTTAAGCCTCCGCAGGTTTGATTTTACCTTTAAAAAAGGAATTCAGCTTGATAACGCCTTTTACAAGTGCTTGTTTTTCTTCATCCGTCATTTCACGGGTTACATTGCGGACCATATTTTCATGGAAATAACGGTGCACTGCATCCACGCGTCTTCCACTTTTGGTCAGCTTCACGATAACCGTGCGGTTGTCTGTTTCTCCGCGCAGCTTTTCCACATATCCTTTTGTACGCAATTTATTGATAGCCACAGTTACCGAAGGCAGTGTAATATTCAAGTCCTCCGCGATGGAGCTGATGGTGCGGCCTTCATCCTTTGATTTGCCAACCGATTCAATGAGATGCATTTCGCTGATGGATAGATTGAGCGTTTCGCTGCCCCGGAGCATTTCCTCCTCCACCTTCAGTATGTTACGGAAGGTATCTACCAGGAGCTCATTCAAATGTGAAGAGAACTCATCCATCCGTTACACCCCATTACTTAGATTATCTAACTAATAATATCAACGGCTGTTTGCTTTGTCAAGCCGAGGACAAGCCACCTGTGTTTACTCCGGTACGCGAAAAAGGCTACGATGCGAATCGCAGCCTAGCTCTGTTTCGTCGGCATAACCGATCAGCTTTCTTCCTCTTTTTGCGCCGGTTTCTTCTTTGGAGTAAACGCGGACACGAGCAGTACCCCAATGATCGCGCAATACGCTGTACTGATATACGGATTGCCCGATATAGGACACGCGCCGCTCGCGCAGCCTACAAAATAGTAATACAGATACCCCGCCAAGCCGCCCAATACAATCCCAGCGAAGTATTTCGCGCTGCTTCTGAGTTTCGTCCGCATACATACACCTCCGTCCGGTATCGTACAAGTATACGCACGTACGCGAACGCTTACCGTGATGAAATCACAGTATATGTTTTTTACTGTCTTCCCACTCCTGCTTCCTTGGATTTGCGGGAAACCAGCCTTTTTTTACCCGTTCCTCCTGCTCGAACAGCTCGCGGATGCTCCACAGCAGTGAAAACCCCAATACGGCGCAGAGCGAGGATAGAATCACGCCGCTTATCAGCAAGGAACCCGCAATACATAAAACGCCCAGCACCAGGAACGCCGGCCATATCCGCTTGCCGATATAATACTCCGCCTTGATGACAATGGGATGCAATACTCCGATGATCAAAAAAGTCGCCAATCCGATACAGATGCCGGTCATAGCTGATGCTCCTATCGTTTTCGCTAACGGTTTACATGGAAATTCTATTATGAGCGGTCATGCCTTCATGCGTTAAAAAAATGATCTTTTTCTTGAAGCCACGGTTCCGACCATATGTTCTTATCCGCTTATAGACGCGTATCGCAAAACATGCTATGCTGTAAAAAAACGTAAGGGGAGGAAATTCCGTGAGCGATTGGAGCGACTTGTATCCACAGCCATCCCAGCCCACGCCGGAGGACATTTCCGCGTTCATATCGAATCCATTGTGGGAAGCGCTGAACGCATTTCTGCAGACCGCTTATTCCGCCGTACCGCGCTATTCCTACAGCAAGTGCTCCGCCGCGCCGGGCTGGAACTTAAAATACCAGAAGGGCGGCCGCGCATTGTGCACGTTGTACCCCATGAACGGCTATTTTATCGCGCTTATTGTCATTGGTGAACGGGAAAGCGTCCAGACGGAGCTTGCCCTTCCCTCTCTCACGGAATATGTTCGCGCGTTGTTTTCCAATGCGCAGGCTGTTATGGGCGGAAGATGGCTCATGATCGAGGTCCAATCAACTGAAATTCTCCAAGACGTCAAAACGCTGATTGGTATACGGTGCCCGCCGGCGAAAAAATAGGGCAAACATCGCTTCCCTGTACATTAATGAAAGGGGTATCCTATGCTTCCCGAAATGATACTGACGGGGCGGGATGATCCGGCCGCTCTCGCCGAAACACTGACCCATCAAGATATCGAAGAACTTGTTTCCCTGCTCAGCGAAAAAGCGGATGAGCTCCGCTATGCCGCGCTTCTGACACTTTGCGCGCGCAGCGATACCCATGCGGACGTTTATCCCAATTGGAGCCTATTTGCAGAAAAGATCGGCAATGAAAACTCTTACCAGCGCAGCATAGGACTAATACTTACCGCACACAACGTAAAGTGGGATATGGAACACCACTTCGACAACGTGATTGAAGCGTATTTGTCCCATTGTCAGGACGAGAAGTTCATCACCTCCCGGCAGGCGATCCAAAACATCCCTGTCTGGGCGCCTTATGCAAAAACGCACTTGACCCGCACGGCCGAGGCGCTGATGAGGATAGACATACCCGCTCTCAAGGATTCGCAGCGGAAGCTTATACTTCTGGATATCCTGCATGCGCTTATCTCCATACGCCGGGTACAGCCAACTGCAGAAATTGATGTCTATATACACCATGCGCTGACCGGCGGCCTTTTGGATAAAAAGTCAATGAAAGAAATTCAAGGGCTGCTGTAACCGCCAGCCCCCGTTTCTTTTATTTTCAATGAGCGAACGTAAAACAGGGCGCATTCCGCCTGTTTCCATCCCTTATCAGGTTATTCTTTTGCGTTTTCCATTTCCAGCAGTTCGATTACGGCAAATAGATCCGGAAGCTCCGCAAACAGCAGAGGGCGTACGGTATCTTCCGGCTGTATCAAATCGGGAACCATGACGGGTAACAATCCCGCCGCATGCGCGGAGCGTATACCGTTATTGGAGTCCTCCAGCGCCAGACATCGCCCCGGGTGTACGCCCAGCCGCTCGCTGGCCAGCGCAAATGGATCCGGCGCGGGCTTGGAGTGAGTGACCATTTCGCAGGAAACGATATCCTGGAAGTATTCCACGATACCCGCGTCCTTGATATTGTGGCATATTTCTTCATAAGGCGAAGAGGACGCGATGCCTATGCGGCACCCCCCATGCTTAAGATATTCCAGTAATTCGTACAGCCCCTGTTTGACGGGCACGGCATTATTTGCGAAGAAGTCCTTCTTATATATCTCGACGTGCCGCATAAGCTCCTCAGGATCCCGGTCAAACTCCTGCTGAAAATCCCCTTTGATCGCCCAGCTTGTTCTGCCAATCGTGCGGGCGCAAAAAGCGCTTATGCCGTTGATACCCATTTGATCTCCGGCATATTTCCAGGCGCGCTGATACATCCGCTCCGTATCGAACATCAGTCCGTCCATGTCAAAAACCACCGCTTGAATCACACTGCTACCTCCGTTTGCTCTGAGCAGTATAACACAGCATATATATGCGTCACAAGCGCGCCGTACATGTATCGCCGTTAAAAAAAGCCCCCGGCCCGTGGCCGAAGGCTTGCATAAAGAATTTTCTTGGTGTCGTTAGGTCAGCTTTTCAGCATTGTGGTTTGTTCGGCAAAGCTCATATCCAGCATGCGCGCCGTAAACTCCCGCTTGAACAGGTTACTCATGGGCGTACGGTCATGTATGATTTTGACCGACTGCGCAAACATGGGTGCGGCGGATATGATTTTGATCTTGTTGGAAAGCCTGGCCTCCGGGCATTCCACCGTGTCGGTAGTGATGAGATACTCAATGGGGCTTTCATCAATCCGGCGTATGCCCTTTTCGTTGAGCACGTTGTGGGAAAGCGCGGCGTATATGCGCTTCGCACCTTTATCCTTCAGCCCGTGCGCGATGTCGATCAGCGTACCGCCCGAAATCGAGAAATCATCTACGATGAGGCAGTTTTTACCCTTTACGTCACCGATAATCTCGAGTATTTTCGCGTTTTCATCATGCCCGGTGCGTATCTTATCGCCTATAGCGACGGGTCTCCCCAACTCGCCCGCTAACTGGCGCGCACGCTTGGCAAAGCCGGCGTCCGGCGATACGACGACAAGATCGTCGTCCACCAGGCCCATCCTACGCACATACTCGCAAAGCAGGGACTGCGCGTAAAGATGATCGACGGGCTTCTTGAAAAAGCCCTGGACCTGCGGACTGTGCAGATCCATGGTGATGACGCGGTCAGCGCCTGCAAGCTCGATGCACTCCGCGCACACACGGGCGCGAATGGATACGCGCGGTTCATCCTTTTTGTCGCCTTTTGCGTAGCTGAAATACGGTATAATAGCCGTAACGGAATCCGCGCTCGCACGCTTGAATGCGTCGATCCAGAACAACAGCTCCACCAGCTCATCGTTTGGCTGCCTGGCAATGGGTTGAACGATGTAAACGTCCTTGTCCCGAATGGATTCGTTTACGCGCACAAATATGTTGCCTTCGGAGAACATGATGGTTTCCGCATCCCCAAGCTGTGTGCCAAGGTAGGCGCACATCCTTTTGGCGAACGGCAGACCGGTGCGCCCCGCGAATATTTTAATGATCCCCCCGCCCGAATACATGACGTCTTTCTCCCTTTCTTTCTGTCGCGCTCAGTTGCGCATGTGTTAGGAATCCGCAGCGATTTTTGGCACCACCGCAGCGCAGGCCTTCCTACATGTCCATTGTAGCATTATAACAGGCTTGCTGCAAACCAGCAATATATGTCGGCAATACGACATAAGCGCGATTAATGACAAATTTCGCGCCTTGGCCTGCCCCAAAGCAACTCGGCAGTCTCATTAAGGCAGGCAACATCGCGCCATGCGCACCCC
>JAEWWD010000305.1 GCA_023396535.1 Bacillota bacterium | reverse complement strand
TTTCCACTGTCTGCGAGGCTGCTATTTTATAGCGTTTGAGAAGCGCCTTCACGCGCAGTATCAGCTCGATGCCTTCAAAGGGCTTTGTCAGGTAATCGTCCGCGCCCGCGCCAAAGCCCTTGACCTTCTGGCTGATTTCCCCCTTGGCCGTCAGCATGAGTATGGGCAGGTCCTCATAGTACCGGCGCGCCTCCGTACAAAACGCGAAGCCGTCCATTACCGGCATCATCAGGTCGAGGACGCACAAATCGATTTTATGTTCGCCCAGTCTCTCCAGGGCTTCACGCCCGTTGCGGGCTTCGTATACGGTAAAGCCCTCGTTGTTTAACAGCGTTGTAGCAAGCTCCCGGATATACGGGTCGTCGTCGACAACCAGAACAGCGGCCATACCGCGCGCCCCCTTTCCTTTGCGTTTTCGTAAATCACTTGTATCATATTGTACCGATAATGTAAACGCAGCATAAACACCGCGGGGTATTTATGAGTCCCGGCAGGCTCAGGTTGTTTTTTTCCGCACGGCTGTTTTGCCGCCCGCCGAAATGCTATACTATGCGTAATCGCGTGCATCATGCGAAATCCCCAACGTCAGGATTGGAAACGGGAATGGACAATCAGGCAGTCGCAGTCTCCATCGCACGCTGCGCGAAGTACGATCCAACGGAGGTCAAGGCCGCGCTACTGAGCGCGCTTTCCTCCATCGGCGGGCTTAATTGGGTACGGCCGGGCATGAAAATCGCAGTCAAGGCCAACCTTATGATGCGCATAAAGCCCGAAAGGGCGGCGACCGTACACCCGTCCGTAGCAGTCGCGCTTTGCGAACTGCTCATAGAGCGCGGCGCGCGCGTCGTGCTGGGGGACAGCCCGGGCGGGCCATTTAACGCGGCATACATCGCTTCCGTATATTCCGCCACGGGCATGCAGGCGGTTTTAAAAACCGGCGCCGCGCTCAACGACGACTTTTCGTACATAGACGTTTCTTACCTGGAGGCCGTTTCGGCCAGAGAATTTCAGATTACCAAATATCTCACGGACGCGGACGCGATCGTCGACCTGTGCAAAATCAAAACGCACGGGCTGATGGCGTATACCGGCGCGTGCAAGAACTTTTTCGGCGCGGTGCCGGGCACGCGCAAATCCGAGTACCACTACAAATACCAGACCCACGAGAAATTCGCCAACATGCTGGTGGATATATGCGAATGGTGCAAACCGCGCCTTTGCGTGGCGGACGCGGTGATCGCCATGGAAGGAAACGGCCCGTCCGGCGGTACGCCCCGGCAAATGGGCGCGCTGCTCTGTTCCTTCAACCCGCACGCGCTGGATCTCGCGGCGGCGAACCTCATGAATATGGGGGTAGACGACGTACCGACGCTGCGCGCCGCGTACGAGAGGGGGCTTATCCCGAAAACGGCGGAAGAGCTGCCCGTATTTGCGGAGCTCGCCCCGTTCGTGATACCTGATTTCAAGCTGACGCCCAAGCACGACGTACAGCTATGGGGTACAACAAACCCTGTCGCTTCCCGGATATTGCGCCGCATGTTCGCAAGCCGGCCCGCCGTGCACGCGGAATGCGTGGGCTGCGGGGAATGTAAAAACGCCTGCCCCGCGAACGCCATCACGATCGTACATAAGCGCGCGAAAATCCGGCGGGATGCATGCGTGCAGTGCTTCTGCTGCCAGGAGTTCTGCCCCAAGGGGGCGATCAGCGTACAGCGGCCGTTTGTCGCAAAGGTGATGGATAATCTCGCGCAGCACAAAGTATAATAGAAGGCTATTTTTCGCAGATTCGCCCCCTTTACCGGAGCGCATCGCGGGAACAGGGATGGAAGCAGGGGGACAGTATTGGATGGAACTTTTTAAGAAAATATGCTGTAAGCATCCGGTCAACCGGAAAGCGCTGGACTTTTTAAAGTACCTCGGCCCCGGGCTGCTGGTGACGGTAGGCTTCATCGATCCGGGCAACTGGGCCTCCAACATCGCAGCCGGTTCGAGTTATGGCTATCAGCTTCTGTGGATGGTGACGCTTTCCACAATCATGCTGATACTGCTGCAGCACAACGCGGCGCACCTGGGCATCGTGACGGGCAAGTGCCTGTCGGAAGCCACCACGGAAAACATGCGGCCATGGCTGCGTAACGTCATACTGTTTTCCGCGATGGGCGCGGCGGTTTCCACGGCTCTCGCGGAAATACTCGGCGGCGCAATCGCGCTCAACATGCTGTTCCGCATCCCCATCAAGCTCGCCGCGCCCCTCGTTGCGGCGACGGTGCTGTGGCTGCAGTTCAGCAATTCCTACAAGAAAATCGAGAAAATTATTATAGGCTTTGTTTCGCTGATCGGCCTTTCCTTCTTGTTTGAAATCAGCATTGTGCACATCGGCTGGACACAGGCGCTCTCGGGCTGGGTCACCCCTTGCTTTCCCAAGAATTCCATGGTCATCATCATGAGTGTGCTGGGCGCGGTGGTCATGCCGCACAACCTATTTTTGCATTCGGAGATCATACAGAGCCGGGAATGGAACCTGCAGGATAAATCCGTGATCGAGCGTCAGCTCAAGTATGAATTTGCGGATACGCTATTCTCCATGATCATTGGCTGGGCCATCAACAGCGCCATGATACTCATGGCGGCCGCCACATTTTTTTGCGACGGTATCGTTGTAACGGATCTTTCGCAGGCGCAGGAACTGCTGCGGCCCCTTCTCGGGAACGCCGCGTCGGTGGTATTCGCGCTGGCGCTGCTGTTTGCGGGCGTTTCCTCCAGCATGACGGCGGGCATGGCGGGCGGCAGCATTTTCGCCGGCGTATTTGCGGAGCCCTATGATATATCGGATACGCACACCAAAACCGGCGTGCTGATCACGATGCTCTCGGCCACGGTGATTATACTGTTTATCTCCTCCCCCTTTGACGGGCTGATATACTCCCAGATGCTCTTAAGCGTGCAGCTTCCCATCACCATATTCGCCCAGATTTATCTGACCTCCTCAAAAAAGGTCATGGGGGAATACGCCAACTCGCGCATGGATAAACTGCTGCTCTGGCTGGTGGGGCTGACGGCGACGGGGCTGAATGTGGCACTGCTGGTCAGTTATTTATAAGGATTAAGTTGTTTTTAAGTGCTATAGAAGGGTCGTCCCGGTATGAACGCCGGAAAGACCCTTTTGCTTTTGTCAGGCACGCTCGCGGGATGCAGCGGTATCGGCTCCTAAAGGAGCCGACGATAATTTTTTATACCGGGGGAAACTACGTTTCCCCCGATCCTCCCTTCCTGTATCCGCTAGTGTTCAGTCATGCAAAAAAATCCCCCGACAGGGGGATCTTTCCATCACTTGTTCATTATGCATTCTGCATTGTTCAATTGCGCCGCGCAAAGCGTGGCGCTTACGCTGTCAAAAGAGCTATACAAACTACTCGCGCAAAATAAATAGGCTTCTAATCCGTCATTTTGCAGCGACATGTGCGGTGCAAAATGACACCTTATAACGCGAGTTTGCGTGACAGTCTTCCTGCGAAGCAGGAAGCCGAGCGCTAACTTGCGTGGTGTCCTCGAAAAAGTGGAAACTTCCACTTTTTCGAAAGCCGCGCTTGCGCGGCGCTTACGCGTACACCTGCTGCGCATACCGCACGGCGGCCATGGCGTCCCGGCCGTAGCAGTCCGCGCCAATCTTTTTGGCGTAGCCCTCCGAAAGCACCGCGCCGCCGACCATGACTTTGCACGCGGGCGCTTTCTGGCGCAGATCTTCAATGGTTTTCGCCATACTGCCGACGGTGGTGGTCATGAGTGCGGAAAGGCCGACGAGCTTGGCGTTGTGCGCTATCGCAGCCTCCGCCACGGCGGATACAGGCACGTTTTTGCCCAGATCGATCACGCGGAAGCGATAGTTTTCGAGCAGCGCCTTCACGATGTTCTTGCCGATATCGTGCACGTCCCCCTCGACGGTGGCAAGCACCACGCAGCCCAGCGCCGCGCCGTCCTCAGCGCTCATGGCGGCACGTAGTACTCCGAACGCGGCCTTAGCGGCGTCCGCGCTCATCAGAAGCTGGGGCAGAAACAGCGTACCCTTTTCAAACGCCTCGCCCACCGCGTTGAGGGCGGGTACCAAGGAAGAATCGATAACTTCGAGCGGGGAAGACATTTTCAACGCCTGCTCGGCCAATTCGTGCGCCTGTTTTTTCAACCCCTGCCGCACTGCCTGTTCCAGCGTAATGTCGGATTGCGCTCCCGCGTTCTTTACGGACGGCGCGCCCTGCGGAGTGGGGTCAGACGAGGACGGAGCCGAACCCGGCGACGGGCTTTCCGGGACGGCCGGGGGCGTACGGTTGGCATAAGCTTCAATGAAGCGCGCGCACTGCGCGTCCAGCCCGAGAAGGGCCTGCGCGCTGCGCCAGGCGTCCATCATGGCCTCGGCGTGCGGGTTCATAATGGCGGCGTCCAGCCCCGCGCCCATGGCGAGCGTGAGGAAACTTGAATTCAGGAACTCCCGCCCCGGCAGCCCGAAGGACACGTTGGATACGCCGAGCGACGTTTTCACGCCCAGTTCCGCCTTGACGCGGCGAAGGGTATCCAGCGTGACGACGGCATTCTGCTGGCCTGCGGATATGGTCATAGTCAGGGTATCGACCACGATGTCCTTGGGCTCTATGCCGAATTGAGCCGCGCGCTCCACGATGCGGCGGGCTATTGCGAGCCTGCCCTCCGCCGTTTCGGGAATGCCCGTTTCGTCGAGCGTCAGCGCCACGACGACGCCGCCATACTTCTGCACCAGCGGGAACACCGCGTCCATACTGGAGCGTTTCCCGTTGACGGAATTGACCATGGCTTTGCCGTTGTACAGCCGCAGGCTCCGTTCGAGCGCCGCCGGGTCGGCGGTATCAAGCTGCAGCGGCAGGTCGGTCACGCTCTGCACCTGCTGCATGACGGCGGTGAGCACGGCAGGTTCGTCTAACCCTGGCACGCCGACATTGACGTCGAGCATTTGCGCGCCGTGCTCCTGCTGCAGCAGCGCCTCGCGGAGTATATGATCCATATCCCCTTCCTGCAGCGCCTTTTTGAGCTGCGGCTTGCCGGTGGGATTGATTCGTTCTCCAATAAGAACGGCGGGTTCGTTGAAATACACGGCGCGCCCGTAACTTGACGCGACGGAGAGATTCTTTTTCTCGACGGGCAGCGGGGCGATACCGCTGCAGGCTTTTATAAGCGCGCGGATGTGCGCGGGCGTGGTGCCGCAGCATCCTCCTAAAAGATGCGCGCCGCCTCGCGCGGCCTGCTGCATGAGCGCGGCGAATTCCTCCGGCCCTACGTCGAACACGGTTACGCCGTTTTCCTCGCGCGGAAGCCCCGCGTTGGGGTTGAGTATGACGGGCAGCGAGCAGATGCCCCGAATCTCCTCCAGAAAGGGCAGCATCTGTTTGGGGCCCAGCCCGCAGTTTAAGCCCAGCGCGTCCACGCGCAGGCCTTCAAGCAGGGAGACGACAGAGTGGATGTCCCCGCCGGTCAGCAACCGCCCGTTGAGGTCCAGCACCACGGTGGCGCACACCGGCAAATCGCAGCTTTCCTTCGCGGCGAGCACGGCGGCCTTGAGCTCGTACGTATCCGACATGGTCTCTATCTGCACGAAATCCGCACCGGCCGCGGCGCCCGCCGAAATGGTTTCTGAAAACAGCGATACGGCCTCTTCAAATTCCATATCCCCGAGCGGCTTGATGAGCCGGCCGGTGGGGCCTATATCCAGCGCAACGAATTTCTTTTGGGGGCCTTTAGCCTCTGCAATCGCTTCCTTCGCGCGCAGTACGGCGGCCGTTGCCACCTCGGCGGGCGTATACCCCGTATGTGCAAGCTTGTAGGCGTTGCAGCCGAATGTGTTTGCCAAAATGATGTTGCAGCCAGCATCCAGATACGCCGCATGGAGACCGCGCACCGCGTCAGGATGCGTAACGCTCCAAATATCCGGCGCTTCTCCGGGCGCAAGCCCCGCCGCCTGCATCATGGTGCCCATCGCGCCGTCAAAAAACAGCAGTTCTTTGGCTAGAGCATCTCGAAAACCCATATCGTTTCTCCTTTTGTTGTCAGATAGGAGTACGCAGAGGGCTCTGCCCTCAAACTCCCGCTTAGGGCCATTGGCCCTAAGAACCCTTCGTGCAGACGGCATGCCGTCTGCATAGGGATTCCAAAGGGCTATTATAGCCCTTTGGTAGGGGTTCGGGGGCAAAGCCCCCGAGAAAACTTATCTCCGGAATGCGCAGTCCGTTTTATTGCACGCAGCGCAGCCCGGTTTGCCGCCGCAAGGCTGCCTGGATACGCCTATGACGGCGGTGATGGATTTCGTGGGCGTAAGCATATTGTTTTTCGTTGCAAAAAGGCCGATGCGCTTTTGCGCGTCAAGCAGGCGCAGAATATCCGGCTGAACCGAAAGGCTGAAATCCCCGTATCCCGGCGAAAACCGCGGCCGCAGGTACAACCCCTTTGCGGCGTACTCCTTTTCGTAGCATGCCTGCGCCTCGTCCGCCCCGCTTTCCAGCAGCGAAGCCGCGCACGCCTGCAGCGCCGCAGCCCTGGGGATATCCGTCGCCGCGTAGGCCTGCATGAGCCTGTCCACGCCCGCCCCCAGCGTCGCAGCGAACAGCAGCGCATGCGCGCTGCCCGCGATATGCCGCGCGAGCGCGCGGCTTTTTACCGTTACGCCGGAAAGCGATACGGCATCGTCCGCGATATTAACAGGAAGCTCCAGCGCCGTATATTTAAACGCGGCGACGCTCGCAAGACGCGGTATGCAATCGTCGATGAGCGCCAGCGTCTGCGCATCCGGCTCGCCGCGCACACCCAGGTAGCGCAGCGCTTCCTTCTTATCCACCTGCACGTTTATCCTACCTTTACGATATCGCTGATGTTCCGCATGATGCTTGCGGCGATTTCGGGTTTGTTCATGGTGTATATGTGGATGCCGCGCACGCCGTTCGCGATGAGGTCTATAATCTGCTCGGTGGCGTACGCCACGCCCGCCTGCTGCATGGCAGCGGGGTTATCACCGAACTTATCCAGTATGCTGAGGAAGCGCGGCGGCAGCGACGTGCCGCTTAACTGCACGATGCGCGTGATCTGTTTTTTGTTGGTAACGGGCATGATGCCCGCCAGCACCGGCACCGTAATGCCGATATCCCGGATGCGGTAGAGAAAACGGTAGAGCACGTTATTGTCAAAGAACATCTGCGTAGTAAGGAAATCGCAGCCCGCGTCCACCTTTTCCTTGAGGTGGCGGATATCCTCCGCCTGGCCGCTGCTTTCCGTATGCCCGTCAGGGTAGCACGCCCCGCCAATGCAGAAATCACCGCGTGTACGTATCTCGTGTACCAGTTCGCTGGCATATGAGTACTGCTGCGTCGCCGGGAAGCCCGCGCCCGCCGGTATATCGCCGCGCAGCGCCAGCACATTGCGGATGCCCCGCTCATAGAGCTTGTCGACAAGCGCGCCAATCTCCTCCCGCGTGGAGGATGCGCAGGTCAGGTGCGCGAGCGCCTGTCCGCCGCACTGCTCGACATATTCCGCCATGCGGATGGTGTTTTTGGAGGTGCCTCCGCTTGCGCCGTATGTGACGCTGATGAAATCCGGATTGAGCGCCGCCGTTTTTCGTACGATCTCCTCCGCCTGCGGCAGATCCCCGTCCTGCTTGGGGGGGAACAATTCGCAGGATACCGTGACCCGGCCTGTCCCGAGCATATCGCGTATGAGCATGGCATTATCCTTTCCGCGCGCCGTGCGTTGCGCGGGCGCAAAACAAGTATATCATATGAAAGCGCTATGGAAGCTCGAAAGCCCCGTGATGTATAAAAGCCCTGCCTCGCGTTGCGAGGCAGGGCTTGTTTGCTCCGCCTTTTATGCCTTAACAGGCCGCAGCGCGCGAAACAGTGCGGAACGCATAGTCCCGCACATGGGCATCATCATGCTGCGTACGAACCCCTGCATGGAGGCTCCTTTCCTTCAAGCCGCCGATAAGCCCTGCGGCTTTATCAGAACGTTTCTTCCCTTTGTTATGCATGGTAATGCATGCGCCCCGCGTTGTCAAGCGCGTTCTGTACTTCGGCGAAGCAATTTTCAGGCGGTTTCGCGGGGCGCGATGAAATATCGTTACGCAAATACTGTATAAAAATCGAAAATATTAAATAAATATCCGTATTTCTGTTGACATTACGCATTCTGAATGTATAATTATGAATAAATACAACACTAGAGGCATGATATGGTGCAGGTTTTTATAGACGGACGGGAAGGCACAACAGGGCTTCGGATTCATGAACGGCTCAGCGCGTTCCCGGATATATCCCTTCTGACCCTCCCGGAAGAGCGGCGCAAGGACCCGGCCGCGCGGCGCGAACTGCTGCACGAAGCGGATATCGCGTTTCTCTGCCTGCCGGACGACGCGGCGCGCGAATCGGCGCAGCTTGCGCAAGGCAGCGCCGTACGGATTATAGACGCCTCCACCGCGCACCGTACAGCACTGGAATGGAACTACGGGTTTCCCGAGCTTTCCGCGGCACACGCGCAGGCCATACAAAACGGCGCGCGTACGGCGGTTCCCGGCTGCCACGCAAGCGGCTTCATAGCGCTCGCCTACCCGCTCGTCGCATCGGGCGCGCTCGATCCCTCGGCGCTTTTAAACTGCTTTTCTCTTACGGGCTATAGTGGCGGCGGCAAAAAAATGATTGCGGAATACGAAGACCCAGAAAGGGATATTGCCTATTCCTCTCCCCGTCAGTACGCCACGGCGCAGGCGCACAAGCACCTGCCCGAAATGCAGGTGCGCGCAGGGCTTGATACCCCGCCCGTATTCAACCCGGTGGTAGCGGATTTTTATGCAGGCATGCTGGTGAGCGTTCCCCTGCATAAAGCGCAGTTGCATAAACCCCTTTCCGCGCGGGATATACAGGCAATTTACGCGGAACACTACGACGGCTGCAGGCTCATCAGCGTTCACCCCTACGTCGGTAAAAACCTGACTTTGGCGGCCAACGCGCTCTCGGGCAGAGACTGCATGGAACTGTTTGTGGAAGGAAACGACGAGCGCATGACTTTGTTCGCGCGCTTTGACAACCTGGGCAAGGGCGCTTCGGGCGCGGCCGTCCAGTGCATGAATATCATGCTGGGCAGGGACGAGACCGCAGGATTGGTGCTTTGATGACAATGAAGACCGCATTCAAGGAGGACTGCATATGAAGAGCATCGCGGGCGGCGTGTGCGCCGCAAAAGGATTTCGGGCAGCGGGCATACACTGCGGGCTGCGCAAAAATAAAACAGCCAAGGACCTCGCGCTCATCGTAAGCGACGTCGCCGCGAGCGCCGCCGCCGTCTATACGAAAAACCTCGTAAAAGGCGCGCCTCTTCTGGTCACGAAGGATAATATCTCCGACGGCAAGGCGCAGGCCATACTCTGCAACAGCGGCAACGCCAATACCTGTAACGCGGACGGCATAGACATCGCCAGCCAAATGTGCGCGCTGTGCGCCAAAGAGCTGAACATACCCGCGACGGACGTGGTCATCGCCTCCACGGGCGTTATCGGCCAGCCGCTTCCCATAGCGCCCATTGCGGCAGGCATGCCCTCCCTCGTGGCCGAACTTGGCTATGATAAAAGTTTGGACGCCGCGCAGGCCATCATGACGACCGACCTCGCCGTGAAGGAGACCGCCGTTTCCTTTGAAATCGGCGGCACGGAATGCCATATCGGCGGCATCGCCAAGGGCTCCGGCATGATACACCCCAACATGGCCACCATGCTGGTGTTCGTAACGACGGACGCCGCCATCTCCCCCGCCATGCTGCAAAAGGCGCTCTCCAACGATATACTCGACACGTTCAACATGGTCAGCGTGGACGGTGACACCTCCACCAACGATATGGTGGCCGTACTCGCAAACGGCATGGCCGGCAATAAGGAAATCACCGCCGAGGGCGCGGAGTACGACGCGTTCCGCGCCGCGCTGCGGGCGGTAACCAGTTTCCTGTGCCGGCAGATCGCAAAGGACGGCGAGGGCGCGACAAAGCTCATCACCTGCGCCGTAACCGGCGCAAGCTCGGATACCATCGCCCGTACGGTCGCGAAATCCGTCATCTGCTCCAGCCTGTTCAAGGCGGCCATGTTCGGCGCGGACGCCAACTGGGGCCGGGTGCTCTGCGCCATAGGCTATGCGGGCATTGACGTCGATATCGACGCCGTGGACGTATCCTTCCAGTCCCCCGCCGGGCGCGTGGACGTATGCAAAAACGGCAGGGGCATCCCGTTTTCCGAGGAAACCGCCAAGACCGTGCTGCTTGAGCATGAGATCGACGTCCTCGTCTGCCTCAACAGCGGCAGCAGCTCGGCAACAGCCTGGGGCTGCGACCTGACGTACGATTACGTGAAGATTAACGGCGATTACCGTTCATAGTAGCGCGCATAAGGGGTACGTTGAGGGCTCTGCCCTCAAACTCCCGCTTAGGGCCGTAACGGCCCTAAGAACCCTTCGCAGGCGGCATGCCGCCTGCGAAGGGGATTCCAAAGGGATATGTCCCTTTGGTAGGGGTCCGGGGGCAAAGCCCCCGCCAGTATTTACACGAAAGAGGCCAACCATGATGATCAGCAACGCGCAGAGGGCGGAAATCCTGATACAGGCGCTGCCCTACATTCAAAAATACAACAACAAGATTATCGTCGTGAAATACGGCGGCAACGCCATGGTCAGCGAAGAGCTCAAGCAGGCCGTGATGGGCGATATCGTGCTGCTCTCGCTCATAGGCGTGAAAGTGGTGCTCATACACGGCGGCGGGCCGGAGATATCCGACATGCTCAAGCGGGTGGGCAAAAAGAGCGAATTTGTGGACGGTTTGCGCGTGACGGATAAAGAAACGGCCGAGATCGTGCAGATGGTGCTGGCAGGCAAAATCAATAAGGATCTCGTCAGCCTCATCACCAACATCGGCGGCAAGGCCATAGGCCTTTCCGGCATGGATTGCCGCATGCTTGAAGCAAAGCAGTACGACGAGCGGCTCGGGTACGTGGGCGAGATCACAAGCGTCAATCCGCAGCCCATATTCGACCTGCTGGAGAAGGGCTATATCCCTGTTATCTCCACCGTGGGTACCGACCGCAAAGGCAACACCTACAACATCAACGCGGATACGGCGGCCGCGCGCATAGCGGGTACGCTCAAGGCGGAAAGCTTTATATCCATGACCGATACCTACGGCCTGCTGCGCGATGTGAACGACCCGTCTTCGCTCATTTCGGTCGTGCCGGTCAGCGAAGCGCCGCAGCTTGTTCGCGAAGGCATCATACAGGGCGGCATGATCCCCAAGGTGGAATGCTGCATAGAGGCTATCCGCCGCGGCGTCAAAAAAGTATTTATCATTGACGGCCGCGTACCGCACTCGATACTGATCGAAGCGCTTACGGACGAAGGCATGGGAACGATGTTCAAATAAAAAGTTTGTTATGAGGGCTCCGCCCTCGCTTAAGGCCGTAGACAGCGGAACCCGAGGCTCAAAAATCGATTCGCAGGATCGATTTTTCCCTTGGAAAACGAGCCCGCTTCCTGCGGAAAGCCCCTAAAAACCTTCCCGCCGGCGGCATGCTGCCGGCGAAGGGGATTCGATAAAGGCATTGGGTTCAAGGGTTTTGGGTTCTCCCTTAAAACCCAAATAATTATATAAGGAGGTTCTGTATGACTTCGCGTGAACGTGTCCGCGCCGCCCTAAATCATCAGGAAGTTGATCGTGTTCCAATCGATTTTGGCAGCACGAACGTTTCTGCCATACACAAAATCGCTTATCAGAATTTAATTCAAAAATTAAACATCGCCCACGAAAATTACCCATACCTAGAGCGCATGACACGGCTGGTGGTTCCCTGCGAGGAGATCCTCACCCGTTTTCAAGTCGACACGCGCGGCGTGAAACTGGGTAGTTCCGCTTGCAGTGTTGGTAAACAGATCAACGAAAACCTGTATGTCGACGATTGGGGCATCGGCTGGGAGAAAAGCGCCTCGGCGATCAATTACGAGGGCAGGATTTTCCCCTTGGCGAACGCCACAACGCTTCAAGAAGTCAAACAATATAAGTTCCCGCTGCCCGAACAAATTTTTTCGGCGGGGAATGTTCGCGAACAAGCCAAAAACCTGTATGAAAACACAGATTATGCGATTGTCGGCAGTTTTGGATCCACGGTGTTCATGCGTGCGCAACTGTTGCGCGGATATGAAGAATTTTTTGTTGACCTGATGCTTGAGCACGACATCGCCGACTACATCCTTGATTCCATTCTGGAAATTCGTCTGGAGGCGCTCAAAACGCTGGTGAAAGAATGCGGCGAGTATCTCGACGTCATCAACATGGCCGACGATCTTGCGTCGCAGACGGCGCCGCTTGTGTCGATGGAAGTTTACCGGCGATTCATCCGCCCGCGCAATGCTGTCTTGGTGGATTATATCAAATCCCATACCAAGGCAAAGGTGATGTTCCATTGTTGCGGCGCGGTTTCGAATTTTATCGAGGATTTTATCGACATGGGCATTGATATTTTAAATCCGGTGCAGCCGCTGGCAAAAGGGATGGAAACCGCCGCGCTCAAACAAAAATACGGCGATCGAATTTGTTTCTGGGGTGCGATCGACTCGCAATACGCATTGCCGAGCGGCAATCCGGAACTGGTACGGCAAGAGACCAAACGCCGCATTGACGACCTCAACTGCAGCGGCGGGTATGTTGCCTGCGCAAGCCATAATATCCAAGCGGATGTAACGCCGGAGTGTATTCTGGCGATGTATGAAACTCTTGCGGGAAAATAAACCGCCACTGAAAGGAGGTAACGCCATGACGACAAAAGAGCTGGACAAAGCCTATATCGCAGGCACTTACGCAAGGCAGGACGTCGCGTTCAAAGAAGGCAGAGGCGCGGAACTGTTTGATGAGGACAGCAAGCGTTACATCGACCTGGGCGGCGGCATCGCGGTGAACTCCTTCGGCATCGCCGACGAAGAGTGGGCCGAGGCCGTGATCGCGCAGGTGCGCGCTCTGCAGCATGTGTCGAACTATTATTATACCGAACCGCAGTCGCGGCTTGCGCAGCTTCTGTGCGAACGCACCGGCATGAAAAAGGTGTTCTTCTCCAACTCAGGCGCGGAAGCCAACGAGTGCGCCATCAAGGCGGCGCGCAAATATGCGTCGGATCAATACGGTTCCGCCCGCCCCAACATCGTGACGCTGTGGAACAGCTTCCACGGCAGGACGCTGACGACGCTTTCCGCCACGGGTCAGGAAAGCTTCCATAAGGATTTCGGCCCGTTCACGCCCGGTTTTGTGCATGTAAAGGCCAACGACATCCGGGAGATGCAGGCGGCGCTCGACAAGGGCGACGTTTGCGCCGTGATGATGGAGCTCATACAGGGCGAGGGCGGCGTATGCGCGCTGGATAAAGCGTATGTCGCGGAGGTAGCCGCTATTTGCGAAACCCGCGATATACTGCTCGTGATCGACGAGGTGCAGACGGGCAACGGCCGCACAGGCACGCTGTACGCCTTTGAACAGTTTGGCATTCACCCGGATATCGTATCCACCGCCAAGGGGTTAGCCGGCGGCCTTCCCATAGGCGCGACCCTGTTCTCCGAAAGGACGGAGAATGTCCTTACGCCGGGTACGCACGGCTCCACGTTCGGCGGCAACCCTGCAAGCTGCGCGGGCGCGCTTTCCATACTTTCGCGCATCGATGAAAAACTGCTGGCGGAAGTGCGCGAAAAGGGCGAATATATCGTTTCCGAGCTCGCGGGCGCGCCGGGCGTGCGGTCTATCAGCGGCATGGGGCTCATGATAGGCGTCGCGACAGAAAAGCCCGCGCGGGACATACTGACGGGCTGCCTGGAGCGCGGAGTCATCGTGCTCACCGCGAAGGACAAAATACGCCTGCTGCCGCCGCTCACCATACCGTTCCCATTGTTGAAGGAAGCAATAGCCATACTGAAGGAGGAGATCGCCAAATGAAGCATTTGCTCAAGCTGTCCGACCTGACCTCGCAGGAAATTACGGACATTCTGAACCTGGCCGACCAACTGAAATTTGAGAACAAAAACGGTACGCAGCATCACCTGCTCGCGGGCAAGACGCTGGGCATGATATTCCAGAAATCCTCCACGCGTACGCGCGTATCCTTTGAAACCGGCATGTACCAGCTCGGCGGCATGGCGCTGTTCCTCTCGGCCAACGACCTGCAGATGGGCCGAGGCGAGCCTATTAAGGATACCGCGCGCGTGCTCTCGCGTTACCTCGACGGCATCATGATCCGCACCTACAAGCAACAGGATGTGGAGGATCTCGCGACCTACGGCTCCATCCCCATCATCAACGGACTTACGGATTACGCGCATCCCTGCCAGGTGCTCGCGGACCTCATGACCATACGTGAATACAAGGGTACGCTCAAGGGGTTGAAGATGAGCTTCATAGGCGACGGCAACAACATGGCCAACTCGCTCATCGTGGGCGGCATCAAAATGGGCATGACGGTCGCCATGGCCTGCCCCAAAGCATACCAGCCCGATGCCGACATCATGAAATGGGCGGCGGAGACGGGCAACTTCACCTGCACAGAGGATATACTCGAAGCCGCTTCCGGCGCGGACGTGCTCGTGACGGACGTGTGGGCCTCCATGGGCCAGGAAGGCGAAGCGCAGAAGCGCAGGGAAGCCTTCAAGGGCTACCAGATCAACGACGCGGTGATGGCCGTGGCACAGAAAGACGCCATGGTACAGCACTGCCTGCCCGCGCACCGCGAGGAAGAGATTACCGAAGCGGTGTTTGAGGCGCACGCCAGCGAAATATTCGACGAGGCGGAAAACCGGCTGCACGCGCAGAAAGCGGTTCTTGTAAAGCTTCTAGGAAACCACAACTGAGGCTTTCACAAATAACGCGATATGGCCGGCGGACGGGTAGCAACGATTTCTCCCTTCGCCGGCTTTTTTCGTATGGGTTACTGCAAGTAAGCTGCCTGCCAGATACAAGGTATCGCCGCCTATGGCGGCGACGAAAATGTTTTTTATTTTAAAAGTGGGAGGGCTTCGCCCCCCCCACTAGCAGCCGAGGAACGGCATGGACCCCTATCCACACACCTCCTTGGGGCACCTAAGAGTGAAATTCGCTTCAAGGCAGCCGGCTATTCTCATCCAGCCTTACGAAGAAATATGTGCGGCATGATATCCGGCAGGAAGCGGCATTTCATCCCATACCCCAAAGCGACGAAGTCGCCTTAATTGGGTTCCAAGGGCCGTTACGGCCTTTGACGGGAGTTTGAGGGCAGAGCCCTCAACGTACTTTCCTAGTACGACACGATGGAGGACGATGCATGAAAACGGCTTATCTGGTTCTTTCCAACGGCCGGGTATTCCAGGGGACGCGCTTTGGCGCAGACGGCTCCCCCACCGGCGAGCTGGTGTTCACCACCGGCATGTGCGGCTACATCGAAACGCTCAGCGACCCCAGCTATTACGGGCAGATCGTGCTGCAGACATTCCCGCTGATCGGTAACTACGGCTTTATTCCTGCGGATATGGAAAGCCGGGGCAGTTTCGTGACGGCGTATGTCGTGCGGGAAATCTGTGATCAGCCCAGCAACTTCCGCGCAACAGGCACGGTCGACGCGTTTTTGAAGGAGCGCGGCATCCCCGGCCTGTACGGCGTGGATACGCGCGAGATTACGCGCATCATACGCGAAACGGGCGTCATGAACGCGCGCATCGTGGACGAAGTAACACCAGAGAGTACGGCGGGGCTTTCGGCTTTTTCCATCCGCAACGCGGTCGCCGCCGTAAGCGAACGGGCGGTGCAAGCGTTCAAGCCGGAAGGCGAACGCCGGTTCCGCGTGGCGCTTCTCGATTTCGGCGCAAAACACAACATCGTGCGGGAGCTGAACAATCGCGGCAGCGAAGTGCTATCTCTGCCCTACGATACGCCGGCGAAGGATATACTCGCGCTCAGACCGGACGGTGTCATGCTCAGTAACGGCCCCGGCGACCCGGCGGAGAATACCGGCGTTATTCAGGAAATTGCGAAGCTCACAGGGCACGTGCCCATGTTCGGCATCTGCCTGGGGCACCAGCTCCTTGCGCTCGCGCAGGGCGGCAAAACCATGAAGCTCAAATTCGGCCACCGGGGCGCCAACCAGCCCGTGAAGGATATCAAAACCGGCCGCGTACACATCACCAGCCAGAACCACGGCTATGCCGTCGTTGCGGAGAGCCTGCCCGGCGGCGCAAGCCTGCGCATGGTAAACGCGAACGACGGTACCTGCGAGGGCGTGGATTACCCCGCCGCCCGCGCGTTTTCCGTACAGTTCCACCCGGAGGCCTGCGCAGGCCCCCGGGACACAGCGTATCTCTTTGACCGCTTTATAGGGCTGATGGGAGGGG
Organism: Bacillota bacterium; assembly: GCA_023396535.1. Lineage (GTDB taxonomy): Bacteria > Bacillota > Clostridia > Christensenellales > CAG-138 > JAEWWD01. The sequence goes on along the minus strand of JAEWWD010000305.1, from coordinate 12,323 downwards.
ACGAATATGCCGCTGAATAAGAATATCCAAAAGGTGCTCATGATAGGCTCCGGCCCCATCGTGATAGGCCAGGCCGCCGAATTCGATTACGCGGGCGCGCAGGCCTGCAGCGTGCTCAAAGAGGCGGGCCGCAACGTCGTGCTGGTCAATTCCAATCCCGCCACCATCATGACGGATAAATCCCTTGCGGACGAAATCTACCTGGAGCCGCTGACCGCGCGAACAGTTAAGCGCATCATCGAAAAAGAGTGTCCGGACAGCTTACTCGCCTCAATGGGCGGGCAGACAGGGCTGACCATCGCCATGCAGCTTCACAAAGAGGGCTTTCTCGCCCGCATGGGCGTGCGGCTGATCGGCACCAACGCCGAAGCCATCGACAAGGCGGAGGACAGGCAGCTTTTCAAAGAAACCATGTTAAGCATCGGCCAGCCCGTTATCCCTTCCGGCATCGCGACTAAAGCGGCGGAGGCCGCCCGCATAGCGGATGAAATCGGCTACCCCGTCATCGTACGGCCCGCGTTCACGCTGGGCGGCGCGGGCGGCGGCGTGGCGTACGACGAGACGCAGCTCCTTTCCATAGCGAAAAACGGGCTTGCACTCTCCCCCATCACGCAGGTGCTTATCGAGAAATACATCTACGGCTGGAAGGAAATCGAGTTCGAAATTATGCGCGACGCTGCGGACAACTGCATCGCCGTGTGCTCCATGGAGAACTTCGACCCCGTCGGCGTGCACACGAGGGACAGCATCGTCATCGCCCCCGCCGTCACGCTTTCGGATAAGGAATACCAAATGCTGCGCAGCGCGTCGCTTTCCATCATACGCGCGCTCAAAATTGAAGGCGGCTGCAACTGCCAGTTCGCGCTCAGCCCGGACAGCTTTGAATACGCGGTGATAGAAGTCAATCCGCGCGTATCCCGCTCCTCGGCTTTAGCCAGCAAGGCGACGGGCTACCCCATCGCCAAGGTGGCGGCAAAAATAGCGCTGGGGCTTACGTTGGACGAGATACAAAACGAAATCACGGGCAAGACCTGCGCCTGCTTCGAGCCGACGCTGGACTACGTGGTCGTGAAGATGCCCAAGTGGCCCTTCGATAAATTCGTGCACGCGAGCAGGGCGCTGGGTACGCAAATGAAAGCCACGGGCGAGGTCATGGCCATGGCCCCGTCGTTTGAAATGGCAATCATGAAAGCCGTGCGCGGCGCGGAGATATCGCCCGACACCCTCAACCTACCCGAATTCGCGGCGGGCGACGCGCGCGAACGGCTTTCTGACGTGGACGACCGGCGGCTGTTCGCCATATTCGCGGCGCTCAAGGCTGGTATAAGCGTGGACGAAATCCATGCAGTTACGCGCGTTGACCGGTGGTTCCTTTACAAGCTCGCCCGGCTTGCACAGTTTGAACTGGAAGCGGCAGGCAAACCGCTCGACAAGAGCGCGTATATTGCCGCAAAGCGGCTCGGGTATACCGACAAGGCGCTTTTGCGCATTACCGGCTATCCCCTGCCCGCGCGACGCGAAGCCGTGTACAAAATGGTGGATACCTGCGGCGCAGAATTCGACGCCGTGACGCCCTACTTCTATTCCACCTATGACGATACGTGCGAAGCGCGGCCGTTCACGCGCAGCCAGCGGCAGCGGGCGCTGGTACTAGGCTCGGGGCCCATCCGCATAGGCCAGGGCATCGAATTCGACTATTCTTCCGTACATTGTGTGCGCACGCTGCGGCAGCTCGGCTATGAGGTCGCCATCGTCAACAACAACCCGGAAACGGTCTCCACCGATTTTTCCACCGCCGACAGGCTTTATTTTGAGCCGTTGACGGAAGAAGACGTACTCAACGTCATCGCCGTGGAGCGCCCCGTGGGCGTGGTGGCGGCGTTTGGCGGGCAGACGGCCATACGGCTGACCAGATGCCTGCAGCAGGCGGGCGTGCCGCTTCTTGGCACCAGCGCGCAGAGCATAGACCTTGCAGAGGACAGGGAGCGCTTCGACGCGCTGCTGGAGCAGTTTAAGATCCGCCGCCCGGCAGGCAGAGCTGTGCGCTGCATGGAGGAAGCCGTACAGGCCGCCGCCGCGCTCGGATATCCCGTACTGGTACGCCCCTCCTACGTCATCGGCGGGCAGAACATGACCATCGCCTACGCGGAAGAGGACGTACGCGCGTATATGTCCCTCATACTCGCGCAGGGCATCGATAACCCCGTGCTTGTGGATCAGTACCTCATGGGTACGGAACTGGAGGTAGACGTCATATGCGACGGGCGGGACGTGCTTATCCCCGGGATTATGGAGCACATCGAGCGCGCGGGCGTGCATTCCGGCGACTCGATCGCGGTATACCCGCCGCAGAACGTCAACGACAATATGCTGCGGGTGATCGTGGATTGTTCACAGAGGCTGGCGCTGGCCATGGGTTCCAAAGGGCTGGTCAACATCCAATACCTCATTTATCAGAACGAGCTGTATGTCATAGAGGTCAACCCGCGCGCTTCGCGTACAGTGCCCTATCTCTCAAAAGTAACATGCGTTCCCATGGTGGAGCTGGCCACCCGCGTCATGGCGGGAGAATCCCTCCGGGATATGGGCTTCGGTACGGGCCTGTACCGTACCTCGCCCTATGTGGCCGTCAAGGTACCAGTGTTCTCGTTTGAAAAGCTCTCCGACGCGGACGCGGCGCTTGGCCCGGAAATGAAATCAACCGGCGAAGTGCTGGGCGTGGGAAAAACGCTGGAAGAGGCGCTTTTCAAGGGCCTGCTTTCGGCAGGCTTCAAGCTGCCCTCCTCTTCCTATGAGCGCGGTGGCGTGCTTATCAGCGTCAACAGGCAGGACCGCATGGAAATCGTGCGGCTGGCCAAGGCGCTCGACGATCTCGGCATGCATCTGTACGCAACGCCGGGTACGGCGCGATCCATCGAACAACTGGGCATCGACGTGGAGAAGGTTGTCAATCCCCTGTCCGAGGATGACAGCATACTGGAATTGCTTGAAAGCGGCAAACTCAGCTACATCGTATTCACCGGCAAAGGGGAAAAAGCGGAAGTGCAGGATTATATCCGCCTGCACCGGCGTGCGCTGCAGCTTGGCGTAGCGGTGCTGACGTCTCTCGACACCGCGAACGCGCTCGCGTCCATCATCGCGAGCCGCTTTAACCAGGGCAATACGGAGCTGGTGGATATTAACCGTCTGCGCGCCGCGCGGCAAAAGCTGCATTTCTGGAAGATGCAGGGCGCGGGCAACGACTGCATCGTGCTGGATAACCGCGACAGCTCCATATCCTGTCCCGAATCGCTCGCCATAGGCTTTTGCAACCGGCATACCGGGATAGGCGGCGAGGGCGTGGCGCTGATCGAGCGCAGCGCGGTCGCCGACGCAAAAATGCGCGTATTCAACCAGGACGGCAGCGAAGGCGAAATGGCCGGCAACAGCATCCGCTGCGTGGGCAAATATCTCTACGACCGCGGCATTGTAAAGAAAGAACGCCTGCGCATCGAAACGGCGGGCGGCGTACACGAGCTGCGGCTGAACCTGTTCGACGGCATGGCCCGCTCCGCCGAGGTAAACATGGGCAAGGCGTCTCTGCGCCCCGCCGACGTGCCCGTGCATCTGCCCGGAGAACACGCGGTGAACCTGCCGCTGTGGGTAGCGGACAAAGACTGGAACGTAACCTGCGTGAGCATGGGCAACCCGCACTGCGTGGTGTTCGTAGAACGCGTGGACGCGATCGATATCGGCCGCGTCGGCCCGCAGTTCGAGCACGCGCGCGCCTTCCCCGCGCGCGTCAACACGGAGTTCGTACGGGTGGTCAACCGGAGGACTTTGAAAATGCGCGTGTGGGAGCGCGGCAACGGCGAAACGGCCGCCTGCGGCACAGGCGCGTGCGCGGCAGTTGTGGCGGCTGTTGAAAACGGGTATTGCGATAAAGACGCGGATATCACCGTAAAGGTACAAGGCAGCGACCTCGTGGTCCGCTATACGGACGATGCAGTATACCTGACCGGAAACGCAAGTCTGGTGTATGAGGGTGTTGTGGAATATTAGCCGGTCGCCACCGGAGGCGGCGATACCTTGCCTCATTGGCAAGCTTTCCTCCTGCCCGCCAGGGACATGGACATACTATTGTGTGAGTGTGCGAGGTGAATTGCATGTGGAGCAAAACAAAAAAGCAATTGAGAAGTTTCTTATGTGACGCACTGAAGGACAGGGTGGATTATTTCTGTTCCAACTACAGGATGCATGACGGGATTGGAAGATCCTATATCACCGTGGATGGAAAAGAAGTCTATAACATGTGTACTTTGAAACGGGATTATTACTACCAGCCAAAGGAGGGCGTGTATTCACAGGTTGAGTTTCTGGAGGCAGTTCATGTTTACTTGAATTCCTCTATGGAAGAACTGCTGCAGTCGGACAATACTCTAATAAAAATACTGGTTACTCTTGACAGAAGAGTGGGGAAAACAACATTGGTAAATTTGAAAGATACTATAGCAAATGACGAAGAAATCGTGCAATATTTTTATCAGTTAAGATGTAATGCGGAAGGAATGAAGGACTTATAGGTTCGATACTATGGATACGCGAGAAAATGCCATTGCAAAGGAAGCAGCTGTATACGCACAACAATAGCTTGCGTTCGATTTAATCTTCTCTTTGCTTTAGCGCGCTACTTGACTACCATGCTAAAGTATGATATCCTGCAATAGTGGATATAAATCGATGTATACACCGCCGGGCGTATACAAGATATATGGGGAAGGAGCATTCAGTTGGAGCTGCAGTTGGAAACACTCCGCAAAAGTGAACAGGTCGCGTATCTGCTGCGCCGTATATACGAGCAGTACGGCTACCGCAAGTTCCGCATGAGCAAATTTGAGGAGTACGACTTTTACACCGAAAACAGGGATTTTTTGCGGAGCGCGCAAATCATTACGTTCACCGATTTATCGGGCAAGCTCATGGCGCTCAAGCCCGACGTTACCATGAGCATCGTGAAGAACACGCGCGCCACGCAGGATATGCCGGAAAAGCTCTATTATACGGAAAGCGTATACCGCATGTCCCGCGAGGTTCGCGAGTATAAAGAGATTTTCCAGATAGGCCTCGAATACATCGGTGAGGTCACGCCCTATACCAATGTGGAGCTCGTTTCTCTGGCAAAAAAGAGCCTTGCCTGTATTGAGGACGACTATGTGCTGGATATCTCGCACATGGGCTTTCTGACGGGGCTGATGGACAGCGTCGATGCGCCCGCCGATGCAAAAAAAGCGTTCTTAAGCTGTATAGAAAGCAAAAACGCGCACGAGCTGACCGAGCTGATCGAGCGCTATGGCGTGGACGCGGCAACGGGTCAGCGGCTTGTCGCGCTGACAAAGCTTTGCGGGGATATGGGCTCGGCACTGACCGAAGCCCGCGCGCTTATCGTGAACGACGCCATGCGGACAGCGGTGGACGAACTGCAGTCGCTCTACGACGTATTCGCGTCCGATGGCGACGCATCCTCGCTGCGGCTGGATTTTTCCATCACCAGCGACTCCAAATACTACAACGGTCTCATGTTCCGCGGTTATGTCAAAAGCGTGCCGCGCGCCGTGCTGTCCGGCGGCAGATACGACCACCTGCTCCGCCGCATGGGCAAGCCCGAACTGCAGGCCATAGGCTTCGCGCTGTATTTCGATGAGGTGGAGCGTTACCTCAAGCTGCCTGTTCTCATCGGCTACGACGCCGTGGTGCTCTACGACGACGCGGTAGACCTGTGTGCGCTGCACCGCGCGGTGGAGCGTCTTACCGGCGAAGGGAAACGCGTATGCGCGGCCCGCACGCTGCCGGCGGACGCGGACGGCGCAAAACTCTACCGCCTTTGCGGCACGGAGCTTGCGGAGGTGGAAGCATGGTAGATATTGCGCTTCCCAAGGGCCGCCTGGGCGACCGGGTCTACCGGCTGTTCTCCTCCATCGGCTACGACTGCAGCACCCTTTGTGACGACAGCCGCAAGCTCGTGTTTGAAGATTGCAATACGGGCGTGAGGTATTTGCTCATAAAGCCGTCGGACGTCGCGATCTACGTAGAGCGCGGCGCGGCGGATATCGGCGTGATCGGCAAGGACGTGCTGCTTGAAACCGAGCCGGACGTATACGAGCTTCTGGATCTGGGCCTGGGTAAATGCACGCTTTCCGTCGCCGCTCCCAACGGGTATCAGGAGGATACCGACAGCGTCCTGCGCGTCGCCACCAAATACCCCAACGTGGCGCACAGGTATTATCAGGACAGGAACCGGGATATCGAGATCATAAAGCTTAACGGCTCCATAGAACTCGCGCCCATACTGGGGCTGTCGGACGTGATCGTGGATATCGTGGAGACAGGTACGACGCTCAGGGAAAACAACCTCAGCGTATACGAGCGTATCGCGCCAAGCAGCGCGCGGCTCATCGCGAACGTCAGCAGCTACAAATTCAAACAGCAGGAAATCACCAAAATGGTGAGCGCCCTGTCGGAGGCAATCACAAATGGCTGATATGGTTGAGATTTTATACGGCAACGATGTAACACCCGGACAGATTCGCGCCCGCTTTGGCACCGAGTACAAGGAAGCGGAGGAAACCGTCCGCGCCATACTCGAAGATGTGCGGCAAAACGGAGACGCCGCGTTGTTCGCCTACGCCAAAAAGTTCGACCGCGCGGAACTGACCTCCCTGTTGGTGAGCGAGCAGGAAATCGACGAAGCCGTCGCGGCCATAGACCCCGCGTTTTATGAAACCTTAGAACTGGCCGCCGAAAACATACGCGACTTTCACAAGCGGCAGGTACGGCAGGGCTTTTCCGTGAGCGAGCACAAGGGCGTGCTGATGGGGCAGCGGGTACTGCCGCTTGAGCGCGTGGGGCTGTACGTGCCCGGCGGCACGGCAAGCTACCCCAGCACGGTGCTCATGAACGCCATTCCCGCGAAAATCGCGGGTGTGAGGGAGATCGCCCTGGCTACGCCTCCCGTGCCGGGCGGGCGCATTGCAGCGCCCATACTGGCCGCGGCCCGCGTGGCGGGCGTGGAACGCATATACAAAATGGGCGGCGCGCAGGCCATTGCGGCGTTCGCCTACGGTACAGAAAGCGTCAGACGCGTGGATAAGATCACCGGCCCCGGCAACATGTATGTCGCGACAGCCAAGCGCATGGTATACGGGCTGGTGGATATCGACATGATCGCCGGGCCCAGCGAGATACTCGTCATAGCGGACGACAGCGCCGACCCGTTCTATGTCGCCGCCGACTTGCTCTCGCAGGCCGAACACGACGCCATGGCCGCGAGCATACTTTTAACCACCAGCGAGACGCTGGCCAAAGCCGTACAGTCCGAACTTTCCCGGCAGGTCGCATTGCTGCCCCGCCGGGAGATCGCGGAACGCTCTCTCCGTGAAAACGGGCGTATCGTGGTTGTAAACTCGCTGTTCGAGGCGGCGGATCTCTCCAACGAAATCGCGCCGGAACATCTGGAACTGTGCGTAGTCGATCCTTTCTCGATTATGGGGCTCATCCGCCACGCGGGCAGCATTTTCCTGGGCAATTACGCACCGGAGGCGCTGGGCGATTATTTCGCCGGGCCCAACCACACGCTGCCCACCAACGGCGCAGCGCGCTTCTCCTCCCCGCTGTCGGTGGACGATTTCGTAAAAAAATCCTCCTTCCTCTATTACACGCGCGAGGCGCTTTGCGCCGTGCAGGAGAGAATAGCGGACTTTGCGGAGCGGGAAGGACTATCCGCGCACGCGCGCAGCGTTCGCATCCGCTTTGAAGGGGAGGACAAGGCATGAGCCGATATTTATCAGCCCGCTTTGCGGGTATGGAGCCCTATGTCCCCGGCGAACAGCCGCAAAACAGGCAATATGTCAAGCTGAACACCAATGAAAGCCCCTTCCCTCCCGCGCCGGGCGTGCTGGACGCCATTTCACACGCCGAAGCGGAACGGCTCAACCTGTACCCCGACCCGGATACCCGCATTGCCGCCGGCGAAATCGCCGCGTATTTCGGCGTGAAGCGCGAAAACGTGCTGCTGGGCAATGGCTCCGACGAGCTTTTATCCTTCTGTTTCCAGGCGTTCTGCGATGAAAAAACGCACGCCTGCTTCGCGGACATCACCTACGGGTTCTACGAGGTATTCGCCCGCGTGCTGTGCGTGCCGTCGCGCGTTATCCCGCTGGACGACGGGCTGCGTATACGCCCTTCGGACTATCTTTCCGCAAACGGCACCGTATTTCTCGCCAACCCCAACGCGCCCACCGGGCAGGCGCTGCCCTTATCGGATATAGAGGCCGTACTCGCGTGCAATCCGGATAACGTCGTGGTCGTGGACGAAGCGTATGTGGATTTCGGGGCGCAAAGCGCGGTTTCCCTCATTGGCCGTTACCAGAATCTCGTGGTCATACAGACAATGTCCAAATCCCGCTGTCTCGCGGGCGCACGGCTGGGCTTCGCTCTCGCGGACGCGGCGCTCATCACGGACCTGAACTCCATGAAATTCTCGTTTAACCCGTACAACATCAACCGCCTGTCGTTGCTTGCGGCGCAGGCCGCCATACGCGACAAAGCGTATTTTAAAAGCTGTACGGACGAGATAAAGCGCGTGCGGGCGTTTACCACCGCGGAATTGGAGCGGCGCGGGTTTTCCGTGCTGCCCTCTTCGGCAAATTTTGTGTTCGCCAGGCCGGACCGCATGGACGGCGGCGCGTATTACCGGGCGCTGAAGGAAAAGGGCGTGCTGGTGCGCCATTTTGAAAAGCCCCGCATCAGGGACTATGTGCGGATTACAATCGGCACTCAGGAGCAAATGCAGGCACTGCTCCGCGTGACCGACGAAATATGGGAGGAACAGGTATGAGAACAGCAACCGTTGTACGCAAAACCAACGAAACGGACATATCGCTTTCCCTTTCCCTGGACGGGGCGGGCAAAACGGAAATCTCGACAGGCTGCGGCTTTTTCGACCACATGCTCACGCTGTTCGGGCGGCACGGCGGGTTCGACATCATACTGACCTGCAACGGCGACACGAATGTGGACTATCACCACACGGTGGAGGACATAGGCATTTCGCTCGGCAAGGCGTTCGCACAGGCGCTGGGCGACGGTCGGGGCATACGCCGTTACGGCAGTTTCCTCCTGCCCATGGACGAAGCGCTTATACTCGCTGCACTCGATATCAGCGGCCGCTCGTATCTCGCGTACGATATTTCCATACCCGTGGAGAAGGTCGGCGATTTCGACACGCAGCTTACCGAGGAATTCCTGCGCGCACTCTCCCACAACATGGGGCTTACGCTGCATATCAAAAGCCTTGCCGGCGTAAACGGGCATCATATCATCGAAGCGGCGTTCAAGGCGCTGGGCCGGGCTCTGGGGCAGGCCGTCGCCATAGACGAAAAGCGGGCGAATGAGATACCGTCCACAAAGGGAACGTTACTGTAAGAGGATACTTGCCGCAACCGGCGCGCCGGGGAAGGTTTCCTTCTTACGGCGCGTTTGTATTCTGGTGAAGGAGAAACGCATGATCGCGATCGTAGATTACGGCGTGGGCAACCTGTTTTCGCTGAGCGGGTCCCTCGCGCACATAGGCGTAAAAACCATTATCACCGACAAGCCTGAGGAGATCGACGCGGCACAACGCGTCATACTGCCCGGCGTCGGCGCGTTCGGCGACGCCATGGATAAACTGAACGAGCACAGCCTGGTGCCTGTGCTCAACCGCCAGGTGGAGCGGGGTAAGCCATTCCTCGGCATCTGCCTCGGCATGCAGCTATTGTTTGAAAAAAGCTACGAATACGGCGAACACAGAGGGCTTGGATATTTGAAGGGCAGAGTATGCCCGCTGACCCCGGATATTCCAGAGGGCATGAAGGTGCCGCACATGGGCTGGAACAGCCTGCGCTTCATTCGGCCGGACGACGCGCTGCTGAAAAATACCCGCGAAGGGGATTACGTATACTACGTACACAGCTTTTACGTGAAGGACTGCGAGGATAGCCTCGTCGCCGGATCGGACTACGGCACGTTTGTGCCGGGGGTCGTGCACAGCGCCAACGTATATGGCACGCAGTTCCATCCCGAGAAAAGCGGTGCGGTAGGGCTCGGGCTACTTCGCGCATTCTGCGCCGCGCCCATACGATAAAAGGGGGACGACATGGAGATTTTTCCGGCTATTGATTTGAGCGGCGGGCGGGTCGTCCGCCTGCGGCAGGGCGATTATTCCGACATGCAAGTGTACGGGACGGACCCCGTACAGACCGCGCAGGAATTTATGAAGCAGGGCGCGGTGAACCTGCATGTGGTGGATCTTGACGGCGCGAAGGACGGCCGCGCGGTGAACACCGACGCCGTACGCGCGCTGTGCGGTATCCAAGGTCTGTTCGTGGAGGTCGGCGGCGGAATACGCGACGAAGCCCGCATAGAACAAACCCTTGCATTGGGCGCAGGACGCGTTATACTGGGTACAGTGGCAGTCCGCAATTTCCCGTTTGTGGAACAAATGGCAGAAAAATACGGCGAGCGCATCGCCGTGGGCGTGGACGCGCGGGACGGGCGCGTAGCCGTAGAGGGCTGGCTCGAGACCACGGAACTGGACAGTCTGGAATTTTGCAGGCGGCTGCGCGACGTTTCGGTGCGCACGGTCGTCTATACGGATATCGCGAAGGACGGAGAACTGAGCGGCGCCAATCTCGACGCATACCGCGCGCTTAGGGAATTGGACGGCCTTGATGTGGTAGCTTCCGGCGGCATCAGCTTCGAGCATGAAATCGCAGCGCTGCGCGATATGGGCATGTACGCCGCCATACTGGGCAAGGCGCTGTATGTCAATAAACTCTCGCTATCACGCACGCTTGCCATAGCGGCCGGGAGGGAGCAGGCATGATCACCAAACGCATCATCCCCTGCCTCGATATCCGAAACGGACGCGTGGTCAAAGGCATCAATTTTGAGGGCGTGCAGGACGTGGAAGACCCCGTGGCGCTTGCGCGCTATTACAACGAGAGCGGCGCGGATGAACTGGTATTCTACGATATCACCGCAAGCTTTGAAAAGCGGAAGCTATTTACGGATGTGCTCGCGCAGACAGCGAAGGAGATATTCATTCCGCTCACCGTCGGCGGCAGCATCAACACCGTGGAGGATTTCGACCGCGTATTGAAATGTGGCGCGGATAAGGTGAGCGTCAATACGGGCGCTATCAAGAACCCCGCGCTCATTGAGGCCGCGGCTAAAAAGTACGGCGATCAGTGCGTGGTGCTTTCCATGGACGTCAAGCGCGTAAACGGGCAGTTCCGCATATTCAGAACAGGCGGTCGGGAGGATACGGGGCTGGACGCGCTCGATTGGGCAAAATTCGGCGAGGATCACGGCGCGGGCGAACTGGTGGTCAACAGCATCGATACCGACGGCGTCCGCGCGGGGTTTGATCTGGAAATGCTCGCCGCCATCTGCGCGCGCGTGCGCATCCCCGTTATCGCGAGCGGCGGCGCAGGCAATATGGCGCATTTTAGCGAACTGTTCAAGAGCGTTCCCGGCGTGGACGCAGGGCTTGCGGCCTCCATATTCCATTTCCGAGAGGTACGCATAGGCGATCTCAAACACTACTTACAGGAACAGGGCATACCCATGAGGATATTGCATGAAGATTGAAGAACTGAAATTTTCCCCGGACGGGCTGATTCCCGCCATCGTACAGGATTATTTCACGGGCGAGGTGCTTACCCTCGCCTATATGAACGAAGAAAGCCTGCGCATCAGTATGGAGGAGAAGCGCACCTGCTTCTATTCCCGCTCGCGCCAAACGCTGTGGCGCAAGGGCGAAACCAGCGGTAACGTGCAGCATATCGTGCGCATCACGGCGGACTGCGACCACGACGCGCTGGTGGTGCAGGTCATAAAGGAAGGCCCCGCCTGCCATCTCAACAAGGAAAGCTGCTTCCACAATCCCCTGTTTGAGGGCGACGCGCCGGATAAATTCTCCACGGACGGGCTTTACGCGCTCATCGCAGGGCGCAAGGCCGAACTGCCCGCAGGCTCGTATACGACCTACCTGTTTGAGAAGGGCAAAGAGAAAATACTCAAAAAAGTCGGTGAAGAGTGCACCGAGGTCATCATCGCCGCCATGAAGGATAATCGCGAGGAGACCATATATGAGATATCCGACCTTGCCTATCATGTACTGGTTCTGCTGTGCGAGCTGGGAATTGAGCCGCAGGCCATCCGGGATGAGCTTGCGCGCAGGCATGTGGTGGACCATAAAGTAAAACAGGAGACTATGCAATGACGGGGCAATCCAACCTGCACAC
>JAEWWD010000300.1 GCA_023396535.1 Bacillota bacterium | reverse complement strand
TACCAATGCAAGCTGCTTGCGCCAGGTCCTCTAAATCCATGCCTCTGTTCCGAATGGCTGTAGGCAGGTATCGCTTGGCAACTTTGTATATGAAGCCCCGGTTCTGTTCCAGCAGTCTATCCATAAGGCCAGCCTCGCCCTGCTGGATACGCCCCACAATCTCCTCATTGGTCATGGTCCTACTCCTTCCTACATGTGTTTGTGCAGAACACTGGTGGCTCGCTCGATACCTCTATATAAATCCAGCAGGTACGTTTAACCATTCGTTTGCATTCCTGTAATCTTTCCTTGATCACGGTCTTACACCTCCTGCATCTCGGGCATTCCCTTGCCCAAGCGTTCGTATATCACCCGAACCTAGGCGAAAATGCCTCCATAATTGCTCGAAACAAGACGAGATACTCGCTTGCACAGCTTTTATAATGCGCCGCTCTTGCCCTAATCTGGTGTATTGGCATTCTTTACAGCCCTTTGGGGGAGGGGGGCGTATAGGAAATTTCTCGCGTGCGCCGGCGTAGGGGTCCCCGGTTCCCGTTACCCCCTACCCGTTTCTTGTGGGTAGGGGGGGGCCAGCTGAACCGGTTGTCCGCTCTTGTCAAAAAACAAAAGCCGGCCGCGATATCCGTCGCGCCGGCTGTTTCTTTTGTGTGGCAATCGTGGCACAGGCTTTCAAGGTTGGAGAGCGCCAAGGCAAAGCGCGGGTCGTTGATGTCATCGGGTGTCAGTTCCACCTTGTGGGGAACCTCTTCGCATGCCCGCCGCAGCGGCAGTAGGAGAACCCGTCCCGCCGCAGCGCCGCCTGTCGTGCCGCCCGCCACGCTTTGCTTTTGTGGAATGCTTTGGCAGACGGTTGGGACATGCTTACCTCCGGGAAAAAGAAAAGCGCCCCGAAGAGCGCACAGCATTATGCCTATTGGCTTATAGGATCATTCTGAATATCTTTCATATAGTACCGTTTCCTCTATCGGCTTCCGATCTGTACTATGCCGCTCAGGATTCAAGAAGCCTTTTTCGGGATATCCAAAAATCAACAAAGCCACCGGCTCAATATACTCAGGGATTGAGAACTCTCTGCAAATAATATGAGGATCGAACAACCCCACCATAACGCTTCCAATGCTGCGTTCTCTAGCCGCGAGCATCATGTGGTCACAGATAATGCCAATGTCCAAATCACCTGAGCATTTTCCGTCAAATGGCCTTATCAGTTCATTCCTCCTGTCTCTGCATACAATCATAACGCACGGCGATCCGAATGTCTTGTATGCCTTTTGCACTCTTAACAGGTTTTCTGATTGACGAACAACGATTATGCGCTGCGGTTGCTTATTGCATGCGGTTGGTGCAACTCGCCCGGCCGACAGTATATAATTTAGATCATGTTCGCAAATTTCTTTATCAATAAACCCACGCGTGGTGCAACGTAGTTTCGCCAATTCTATGAATTCCATTACTGATATCTCCCCAATATGATCTACATTGTTATTGCATGTAGAATCATAATGCAGCAATCGGGAAATGTCTATGCTGTTATGGTTCCAGCATTATAATCTGCTGATCCGTTCCCGCGCCGCCGCAGCAATCGCTTCCACCATTTCAATCCCTATAGCCGAATATCCCTCCAGGTGTGCCGCCTGAATTGTGGATCCAGACCCCGCAAATGGGCGTGAGACGCAGTACGCTGGGTCGCGCTGCGCAGGGCCATCAGCTGCATATCAATCCACTGCGTCCGCAGTATCATGCGCCGGCACTCCTGAAGCTTCTCCATGATCACTGGCATTCTCCCCCTGATTTTGGTATGATAGTGTTGCCGAAACGCCCAAAACACAAGGGTTTCGCCAATTCAGGCCATCGAACGGTCAAGGTGCCAGCCTTGGTCGTTATATATCTCGCATCCTAGCAAAATTTGACTCGGATGCGAAAATACTGTATAATTATTTTATAGCGTTGCTCACGCCATGCAGCTCCGGCTTCGTGGATGCGGGTGGCGTTATATTTTTATCCGCAATTACACCTTCCCCGCCGCGTGGTCAAACTGGTACTGCATCGCGTCGATATCGTCCAGCGTTCGCAAACGCTGACTCTTCCAATCGCCAAGCAGGGTGCTGATATACCCGATGGGATTCGCCGCGCCAACGGTGGCAGCTCGGCGCATGGCCTCGTCGAACACGTCCTGTTGCATGCCAAATAAATCCCCGTATTCATGCACCCAGCGTCCCATCACTTCCAGCTGCGCCGGGGTGGAGGCACGCCCGAATACTTCCTGCCAGGTACGGCGAACGCCTCGCGCGCGCACGCGCGTGATGAAGAGGTTCGCGCTTCCATGCTTACAGCGCACTATTTCCGTCACAACTATGCATCCCTGCTATATGACGCGGATGTCGATATTCTGAGCGCCCAGAGATTCCTCGGCCATAAAGACATAAAGACCACCCTTGCAATCTATGCCCATCTTTCAAAGCGCAAGGTGGATCGCAATGCGGATAAAGTGCGAGAAATGTTCAGGATAAAATCAAACGCTGCCAAAACGTTGCCATTTTGAAAATCGGTAAGCCGGCATACTAAAATGCAAAGCCCGTAACGCTAGGCGTTACGGGCCTTTTTGTGGCGTCCCCGGCGGGATTCGAACCCACGGCCTTCCGCTTAGGAGGCGGACGCTCTATCCTGCTGAGCTACGGAGACTGGTATCGACATAACCGCCTAATATCGGCATGTCCGCCCAAAACAGGGCAAAACGCCGATTACGCAGCGTGCTTATTATACAACCCGCGCTGCGGCATTGTCAACGTTACGTACGCTGCGGCGGGTATCAGAACGGGCGCGCAAAAAACGCGTTGGTCACGAACTGGTCGAATAGTACCAGCAGGCCGAGTATGCCTACGTATACGGCAAACGGCGTAAGTTTCTTACCCGTGACAACCCGCAGCATAAGCTTGATGGCGAAATATCCGAAAAGAGCAGCCGCCGTTACGCCCACGATCACCGCGGCGACGTCAATATCCCCCACGCCCTTTTCCAGCAGGTCCGGCACCTCGAACACCACCGAGCCGAGTATGGCGGGTATGGAGAGCAGGAACGAGAAATCCGCCGCGTCCTTTTTCTTCAGGCCGCTGAATAAAGCGCCCGCGATCGTCGACCCGCTCCGCGATACGCCGGGCAGTATGGCGACGCCCTGCATGAAGCCTATTACGAGCGCGTCCATGACGCCCATCGTTTCCATCGTCGTTCTCCCCGGGCGCTTATACTGCGCGAACAACAGTATGACGGCGGTGAGCAGGAACCCGAAGCCCAAGTAGACGCCGGAATAGGTTCCCGTAAAAAAATCGTTGAACAGCGCCGCCATAACGCCTGCGGGGATGCAGGCGATCAGCAGCATGCCGACCTTCCGCTGGAAGGGGCGGCGCAGCATGGCCCAGATTTCACGCCAGTACACGGCGAACAGCGCGATAAGCGTGCCGACATGCAGCAGTATGGCGAAGAACAGCGCGCCCTCCTCTATGCCGAACAGGTTGTTCAGCAGAACCAGATGCCCCGAGCTGGATACCGGCAGGAATTCGCACAGACCCTGCACCAGACCCAGCAGCAGCGCAATGAATATGGACATATCGCATCCTCCATACGGCTTTTATTCGGCTATCTCAAGCATACACGAAAACACCATGGCGTATGCCACGCTTAAAAAGCGTTCAAAAGCGCCGCCCCAACGAAAACGCCCTCTTTAGGGCGTTTTCGAAAAACGGCTATACCCCTGAGGGCATTATACGGCATAAAACCCAATTTTCATATCCCCGCGGGCAAATGACAACCTTTCGAATTTTGTCATTTGGAAGGAACTCGATCCTCATAGCTTTGCAGGGGGGTGATTGGCTTATACCCCGAATATCTTCAGTCGCTCCTCAATGGCCTTTTTGGGCTTCTGGCCTCCGGAGGCGGTGGGTTTGCCGAAGGGCATCTGCGCGATGAGCGTCCAGCTTGCGGGCAAATTCCAGCGCTCCTTCACGGGCTGGTCGATGAGCGGGTTGTAGTGCTGCAGCGACGCGCCGAGGCCCTCGGCCTCCAGCGCCGTCCAGACCACATACTGGTGCATGGCGTTGGTGTGCTGCGCCCATTGGGTGAATTTATCCGCGTAGGTGGGGTATTTGGCGATCAGCTCATCCGTCGCGGCCTGATCCTCGAAAAACAGTATCGTGCCGTAGCCCGAGGCGAACGAACCGTTTACCTTGCTGACAGTCTGCGCAAAGCGTTCGGGCGTTGTCAGCTTCTTCAGCTCTTGCAGCGTGATTTCCCACAGCGCCTTGTGGTCTTCTCCGAAGAGCAGCACGAAACGGGTGCTCTGTACGTTATAGGTGGAGGGCATATGGTTGAGCGTGTCGCGCAGTATCTCCTCTATTCGCTCCCTCGGCACGATTTCCTCATCGCTTAGGCCGTATATGCTGTGCCGGTTTTTAATCGCGTCATAGAATTCCATATTGCATGCTCCTTTCTGGCGGTTGTTTCTTATCTACATTGATACACAAACCGGAGCGAATGCAAACCTCGCTTTTGCAAATCCATCGGCGGCCGGCATATCCGTCTCAGATAGCCATAGGATTAATATTGTTTAGTCCAAGAAATTCCTATAGGGAATTTCATCCTCCATTGTGCATTGTTAATTTTTCATTGTTCATTCCGCACAACTTTCCCATACGCGCGGCGTGGAAGAGCGCCTGCTGCACGACGCCCGCGTCGCCGCCGAACAGGCGCAGGCCCTCAGACTTTATGGCCGTGATGTTATCCCGCGCACCATAGAGCGTGCACATGACGCGGCGCACCCATACGTCCACAGGGAATGCGTTCGGATACCCGCAGGCGAAAAGCAGTATGCAGTCCGCGACCTTCTCCCCTACGCCGGGCAGCGTCATCAGCGCTTTGAGCGCAGCATCGTAGCCCATGGAGGGCAGTGAAGATAGATCAAAGCCTTCGCTGATGTGCCGCGCGCAGCCGAGCAGGTAGGGAGCGCGGTAGCCGAGCCCGCATGCGCGCAGCCCCGTTTCTCCTGCATTCAAGAACGCTTCCGGCTGCGGAAAGGCATATACCGTTTGTCCCACAATGCATCGCTTTTCGCCAAAGCGCTCGCTGAGCTTCGCTATGATGCCGCCGATGCGCGCGATGTTGTTATTCGCGGAGATCACGAACGCGCACAGCGTTTCCCACGCCGGCTGGTTGAGTATCCGCATGCCGCCGTATTCCGAAAACGCCGCTGACACGTACGGATCGTGTGCATATCGCGCGGCGATGGCCGCATAGTCCCTGCCGGCGTCGAAATAGTTGAGCCAGTAAGCCTCGTCCGCCGGGCCGTCCCATGTGAGGTTGTGCGCTTCGTTGATCCATACCGCGCTGCCGCCTACGCAGCCCAAATAGCCTCCGTCCAGGCGCTTCCACAGAAACGTCTGGCCCGAGAACAGCGTGGCGTTCAGATCGATATCGTCCGGTAATCGCATGTGGTTGACCTCTTATCAAGGGGCTTTGCCCCTTAACCCCATTCAAGGGGCGTAACGCCCCTTGAAAATCCCTTTCGTCAATGCCCTAAGGGCATTGACGGGGAAGTATATGATGTTTTTGTGTCCTGCGCTGTATAAGCGTCAGGGCGTTCTCTGAGGATTATACCACAGCGGAAGCCGTGCACAAGTGAAGGATTGGTGAACAACGGAGCGGGAAAGATTCCCCACCGATATATTTGACGCAGATTTCAATATGGCTTTTCCGTTTCGTCAAATTCTTTCACACCTATCCCTCCGCCCCCGTGTTAAAATGGAGAAAACATCCTACACTAAGGAGAGATCGTCGATGCTTCGCATTGCGCAATGCAACGACTCGTTTTTGCCCGTCATGGACGGCGTTGGAAGGGTCGCCTTCCAATATGCGTGTACGCTGGGTGAGCGGGGGCATGATTGTTATGTCGTCACCCCCATGACCAATACCGGCTGCCGCGGAAAATACCCGTTTGAAATCGTGGATTACATGGGCATGCCCCTGCCGCGCTCCCCGCAGTACCACGCGGGGGTGGCGGCGCTGGACACGCACTACATGGCCCGCATGGAGACGGTAAAGCTGGATCTGGTGCATGCGCACAGCCCCGGCCCTGCCGGTCTGGAGGCCATCCGCCTGGCAGTCAAGCAGAAGGTGCCGCTCATCGGCACGTTCCATTCCAAGTTTCACGAGGATATCCTGCGCGTTACCCGCAGCGAAGGCCTTGCCGCCATCGGCGTGCGCTATGTGGCGGATTTCTTTGACCGCTGCGACGAGGTGTGGACGGTCAGCCGCGTCGCGGCGCAGACGCTGCGTTCCTACGGCTACCGCGGCCGCATAGAGATCGTGCAGAACGGCACGAACATCCCCGTGATATCCGATGAGGACGTGCGACTTGTGCGCCAGACATTCCTTCTGAACGAAAAGCCCATACTGCTGTACGTGGGGCAGATGGATTGGAAAAAGAACCTGAAGCTTACGCTCCATGCCGCGGCGCAGCTTCTAAACCGCGATGTGGAATTCCAGCTCGTCATGGCCGGACAGGGCAAGGATGAAAAAGCCGTCCGCAAGCTTACGGAAGAGCTGGGCTTGATGGGACGGACGACGTTTACGGGGCACATTACGGACTCCCGCCTGCTCAACGGCCTGTATGCGGCGGCGGCATTGTTTGTGTTCCCGTCCGCATATGATACGGCGGGGCTGGTCGTGCGCGAATCCGCGGCGGCGGGCACGCCTTCCGTCGTGCTTACGAACACCGCGCCCGCCGAGGTGGTGCGCGACGGCGAAAACGGCTTTGTCTGCGAGGAGTCTCCGGATAGCCTCAGCAGGATATTGGAGCGCGCGCTCAGCGACACGGCCCGCCTGAAACGTATCGGGGAGCGCGCCAGAAAGACCATACCGATACCATGGGAGACCGTTATGAACGACGTGATAGACCGTTACCAGGCGCTGGTGGAGACGGAGCGGGTAGCGCTCAAGCGCAAGCGGGGGCTGTTCCGCAAGGAGCTTGCCGCCGTGGATAAATCCCTGGAAAAACGCATGCTGGATATGATGTGGCGCTTCCTCAAGCAGGATATGCAGCACATCTATACCTACGGCTACATGCTGCAAAAACCGCAGCCGCGCCTTATGCTGGAGGAGGGCGTCACAGGCGAGCCTCTTCCCCGCTCCACGCCAGAGGAACAGGGCATGCGCAGCGCAGATCTCCTAGCGCTGTATCACAGCGTGGACGCGGACCTTGACGCGCGCCCGCAGGGCGTGCTGGTCATGCGGCATGGGCATATCATAGCCGAAGGATATTGGGCGCCGTATGAGCGGGAGCTGCCGCACCAGTTGTATTCGCTGAGCAAATCCGTCGCCGCCACCGCCATAGGCATGTTGGTGGACGAAGGAAAGCTGGCTTTGGATGAGCGCATCATCGACCTGTTCGCCGATAAGGTCAGCAACCCGTATACGCACCCGCAGAAGGAAATCACCGTATGGCACCTGCTCACCATGAGCTCGGGCGTGCGCTTTGACGAGGCAGGCACGGCTTTGGGTGCTGATTGGGAACAGGAATTCCTGGATTCTGGCGTGCGCTTCCCCGCCGGTTCGCAGTTTTATTATAATTCGCTCAATACTTACATGCTCGCCGCCATCGTGCGACGCAAGACGGGGCAGGGGCTGGTGGATTACCTTCGCCCCCGCCTTTTCGCGCCGCTCGGCATCGCCGCCGTCAATTGGGAGACCTGCCCCATGGGCATAGAAAAGGGCGGCTGGGGGCTTTCGCTGACGCTGGAGGATGTCGCCAAGATCGGCCAGCTCTACCTCCAGAAGGGACGCTGGATGGTAAACGGCGAACAGAAGCAGCTGATAAGCGAGGAGTGGGTGGAGGACGCCACCCGCGTGCAGATCGATACGCCCAACGGCGAATGCCGGGACGGCTATGGCTACCAGGTATGGATCGCGCCGGCGCCGGGCGGCTTCCTGTTTAACGGCGCGTTCGGGCAGTATATGCTTGCCCTGCCCCATGCCGACGCGGTCGTCGCCGTGTTCAGCGGTACGTCCCGGCTGTTTGCGCAGGGTTCCCTGATGAGCTACGTCAACCGCGCGTTCCTCAACGCCGCGGAGCATCCGCTTCATCCGCAGCACGCCGTGTACCGCTCGTTCAGCGACGCGCTGGCCGGGCTGTCCTGCCAGGGGAGGCAGAACTTTGCGTACGAGGGCGCCCTGTCCATGCCCTTCCACTGGATACGTTCGCAGCTCGGAGGCGAAACCTATGTGCTGGAACGCAACATCGGGGGGCTCTTCCCCGTCGTCATACAGAGCGTGCACAACAATTACACCACAGGACTGACACAGATCGATTTTGCGGCGCTGGACGACGGATCGCTTTCCATTACCTTTATAGAAGGGGAAACACAGAACACGCTGATCGTGCAGGGGGACGCGTTTACGCGCGGCAGCGTTGCCATGCGGGAGGAAACGCACGCGGTCAGCGTATCCGCGCGCTGCGGTATTACCGCCGCGGGCGAGGCGCTGCTGCGCCTGTACGTGTACTTCCTTGAAACGCCCTGTACGCGCATACTGACATTCCGCTTCAAGGACGGCGGGCTCTCGCTCAACTGTGATGAGGACCCCTCCCTGCAGAACGCCGCCACCATGCTGATGGAGCTCGCCGGCGTTACCAAGACGGAACTGTTCCGTGGCCTGATGCCGCTTTTAAAGCGCGAGAGCCTGCAGACGCATCTGCGCACGTTCACGACGGATAACGCGCGCGGCACAAAACTCTAGTCGCAAAAAGGGTTGCACCCATTTTTGCCCAGGCCCTTCGGGGGTTCTTGCAAATGCCTGCGCCAATACGGGCGCGGCCGGCATTTGCGCAAGGAGTCAAAACTGACGTCACGCCGTCAGTTTTGGCGAATAAATGGGCTTTTTCATCGCTGCCGCGTGCGAGGTGTCATTTGTGACGCGCATGTTGTCGCAAATGACGGATATTACAAGGCTTCTTTGGCTTCTCATGTTCGTCGGGACAACGTGTATCGTCGTTACCCCAGGGGGAGTGGGGAGCCGGAGCGGCGCGCCTCCGGAGGAGGAATAAGCGCTGCGGAAGACCAGTGAGCTTGGGAGTGCAAGGAAGCAGCTTTGCTGGCCCTCGGCGGGATACGCCTAGGGCATTAGGCCTGCGGGCCATCGCAACGCGGCACGACCTAAGCAAACTGTGAGCCCTCCCACTTTATAATAAAAAAATCTATCATCGCCGCCAAAGGCGGCAACACCTTAAGAATGCTTGACTTCACAGGGCTACAAAATGTTTTGCGCCGATATAATCATTAAGGATAAATGGGGGAAATAATTATGTCAAAGACCATGTATCGCAACGCTTCCAACAAAATATTTGCCGGCGTCTGCAGCGGCGTGGCCGAGTACTTCGATATCGACGTATCCATCGTGCGTATCGTGTGGGCTGTGCTCGCATTCACGTTTCTTGGCTTCGTGGCCTATGTCGTAGCCGCGCTGGTGCTGCCGGTGAAATAACGCCGTTTGCCCGCGCCCGGTTGTTAGGACTGCCGCGGACGATTTTCGCCCAAATATCGTTTGGGCGAATTGCGTTGCGAAAATTATGCGTGAATCTGTTGCCGCGGCGGCTTGTGAATTACCTCGGTAAAACATGTGAGAAAACAAAGGCGATTACGGCCCCAATCCCGGCTACTATTGCTAGAAAGAGTATACTTCGCGACAGCGGCCGGTTGAATAGCACTTTGTTTTTGATCTGATACGCTACGGAAATGAGGCTGCCGATCAATACGATCAGCATCAGGTCCCAATTCGCGTTTATAAACGGGGAATCCCATTTCAGACCCCTCAGAAACACATCCAGGAGCACCGCGAAAAGCATGAATCTGCCCGTATATGCGTCCCCCTGATACACGACGGCCGTCGTGCGTTCATCCACTACGCCGTACAGGGCGTCATTTTGTTGCTGATCGTCCTTGTTGTTATGCATGATCGTCTTCCTCCTCCAGGTAGAATAAGTCTTCAAAGCTTTTGTTCAGGCATTTTGAAAGTATCAGCGCGAGCCGCGCTGTCGGGCAATACTGGCCTGTTTCAATGGACCCTATCGTCTGCCGGGATACGCCGGCCATGACGGCAAGCTGTTCCTGCGACAAATTCCTTTCCGCCCGGGCGACCTTGATGCGATTTTTCAGCTTCCCTTGCATGTAAGCGCCTCCTTTTATTTGCAGTATGGCACAAAGCGTCGCTAATGTCAAGTATGCTTTGCATTATGCAATGGTAACTTGTCTTTTCTTGCATTGGAAATGCGGTGATAAGGGTAAAACACATGAATTTTTTAAAGACCAGAATGGGATTCGTTGTTTTGAGAATGATTCATATAAAATATAGGTATAGTATGATATAACGAATTCATTCGACTCAGCGCATTCCTATATGATAAAATAATCCCGGGATTTCCAACATACAGTTTCTGGTCGTTCGGAAATTGAACGGCTATCGGACGTAACAGGCAATACAGTTGCATATCCGGGCTGGCAATAGCAACGCTTACGCGGCAATGCCCGGTACCCCCAAACAAACAGGAAAAACAGCCTCCAAGAACTGAATAACACGGCGCGGCGAACGCAACGCCCGGGAGAGATATTGACAGCCCTGCATCAAGTATAGAAAGGGCGGCCACTGCGAGTCGTCCGTAATTTTGGCGAATACACGTACCGCACACGCCCATGGGGCTTCCGCCGTATCGCCGCCAGGAACTGAACAGGACATTTTGTAAAGAGGAGATGGTTTTATAGAGCTGGATATCGCACGACAGAAAAAATACGACCTGCAATACTACATGAAGTATGTTGCCCTGGCCGCGACCGCGCTGTCGTTCGTGGGGTTCGGGTTTCTGGCGGATACCCCCGCCCATATCGTCGAGGGGCTTAAAAGGATTTCAGTGGAGCCCGCGATACTGATTACCGATTACGTAGCCGTCGGCGGTATGGGCGCGGCGTTTATTAACGCCGGGGTACTGATGCTTCTGTCCATCGCGCTGCTGTATTTGCTGAAGGTGAACATCAGAGGGGTTTATGTGGCCTCCACATTTCTGATGGGAAGCTTCGGATTATTCGGTAAAAATCTGATTAACGTTTGGCCCATCATTCTGGGTGTATTCATTTACTCGCGATTGCGAAGGGAAAGCTTCAAAAACTATGTGCATATCGCGTTTTTGACGACGGGCATAGCGCCGATTGTTACGGAATTTTGGTTTGTCATACCTCTTCCGCCCTGGGCAAAGCTGATATCCGGCCTAATGGTCGGCGTCAGCATAGGCATACTGATCACGCCTCTCTCCAGCAATATGATGAGGCTGCACAGGGGCTTCAATCTGTACAATGTCGGGTTTTCGGTGGGCATGCTGGGCACGATATACGCTTCGCTGTTGAAGTCCTACGGCTATTCGGCCGGAAGCCGTCTGATTTGGAGCACGGGAAATAACCGCTTATTAGGTATATTCCTGTGCTCTTTATTTATCTGTATGATCGCCGCGGGTATATTTGCCGAAAAACATGCGGTCAAACGGCTGCGCGAGGTATTCCGGCGGCCGGGCGCATCGGGCGGTCCCTGCTTTGTCGAACTGGACGGATTTGAAACCGTATTGATCAACATGGGGATCAACGGGCTGGTCGCGCTCAGCTATATATTGCTGGTGGGAGGGGAACTGAACGGGCCGACCGCGGGCGGCATATTGACCGTGGCGGGATTTGGCGGCTATGGCAAACATGCCAAAAACATCGCCCCCATTTTCATAGGCGTATTGATTGGCGGCCTGACCGGGACCTGGAACCTCGATGACCCCGGTATATTGATCGCCGCTCTGTTCGGCACGGCGCTTGCCCCCATCGCGGGCCATTACGGCTGGATCTGGGGTGTCGTCGCGGGCTATATCAACACATCCGTCGTGACCAACGCGAGTTTCCTGCATGGCTGGATGAATCTGTACAATACCGGCTTCTCGGCGGGCATCGTCGCCTCCATTATGGTGCCGTTGCTGGATGCATTCTGGAAGAGGAAAAAACCGCAGGCCGAGCCGGAGGGGTAAAGCCCCGCCACTAAACCCACGCTGGCGCTGCGGGGAGCCGGGGGATATGCCGGGCTTTGATTTCGCTCCACATATTTTGCAGCGCAAAAACGCTTCGGGCTGTGGTGAAACCGGCTCCGGCGGGGTATTATTTTGATAGAAGCTATACGAATGAGGAAAGTTGGAATTTATGGAACACAGTATCGTACCCCATCTCTGGTTTGATAAAGAGGCGAAAGAAGCCGCGCTGTTTTATACGGGGCTTTTCCCCAATTCGCGCATATTGGATACGATCACTCTGGAGGATACGCCCTCGGGCAACGCCGAATCGGTACGCTTCGAGCTGGCGGGGCAGCCGTTCCAGGCTATCAGTGCCGGGCCGGTATTCCGGTTCAACTCCTCGATATCGCTGATGGCGGTCGCAAATACGGCGGAGGAAGTGGACCGGCTTTATCAGGCGCTGATCGCAGGCGGCAGCGAACTCATGGGGTTGGGCGAATATCCTTTCAGCCCGCGCTATGCCTGGATACGCGACCGCTACGGCCTGAACTGGCAGCTTATCCAACTGGATGCGCAGGAAGAAGCCGGAATCAGGCCCACGCTGATGTTCGCGGGCGACGTCTGCGGGCGGGCGGAAGAAGCGGCGGAATTCTATGCAGGCCTGTTCCCGCAATCCGCCATAGGATATGTCGGCCGCTATACGCCGGGCCAATTGGAGCGCTCTGAGCCGAAAACCGCCTATATGGATTTCAAATTGGCCGGCAGAACTTTCTGCGCCATGGATCACGCCATGGTCGAGGGCGACGCGTTCAACGAGGCGTTTTCACTGATCGTTTACTGTGGGGATCAGCAAGAGATCGACGATTACTGGGATAAGCTGTCCGCCGTCCCGGAGGCCGAGGTGTGCGGCTGGGTCAAGGATAGATTCGGCGTTTCGTGGCAGATCGTGCCGCGGCGGATGGAGGATCTGCTGTTCTCGGGCACCAGGGAACAGTCCGCACGCATGACGCAGGCGATGCTCCGGATGAAGAAACTTTCCATCGCGGAGCTGGAGCGGGCGTATTGGGGGGAGGGCATGGATGGACGGCATCAATAAAAACGCAATCAAAGGGGAATTCGGCAATAAGATCGGCCGGTTGACGAAGAGCGGCGCGTATTTGGACTATTGTGAGGAGGTATACGGATACAGGATTTATCTTTTCAATATGATGGATAAGGTGCAGCTCGACTTTATTATGAATTCCATGCCGGTTTCATCGGACGACGTCATTCTGGATTTAGGGTGCGGGTCGGGAAGCATACTGAAACTGCTTGTAACAAAATACGGGTGCCGGGGCGTAGGGGTGGATCGGCTGGATGATAAACTATTGGATATGGGCGAAAAGAATATTGCCTATATCAACGGCGATATTGATGCGTTTGCGTCGTTTGGCGTTGAGCCGACCGTCACGCTTTCTATCGACAGCCTGTATTTCAGCGATGACCCGGACGGATTGATCAGGCAACTGAGCGGCATAAAGAATAACCGATTGTATCTGTTCTATTCGCAATATCTGTTTGATGAAGCGTCTGCGGACCGGCGCATTCTCAACTGCGAACAAACGAAGATAGCCGAAATACTGCGTAGGAACGCAATTCGTTTTTCGGCGGTGGATTACAGCGAAAACGAGCGCGCGCTGTACCGGAATTCCATACAGGCATTGCAAAAACGCAAGCCGGCATTTGAAAAGGAAGGAAATGCGGATCTTTTTCAAAACAAGCTCAGGGAAGACCTGATGGGGATGGATCTATATGAAAAGGGCCTTGCGCGCAGATATCTTTATATAGTGGAAGGAGTTCGCTGATCCCCTTCCCAGTCCCCATACTCCATATAGGCTTTCGTCTTTTCCACGACGTCCCGCCCAAACAGCTTCTCCACGATATGCAGGGAAAGGTCTATGCCTGCCGAAATGCCCGCCGAGGTATACAGCCTGCCGTCGCCCGTAAAGCGTTCGCGCGTGAGTATGGCCGTGGGGGCGATCTCTTTGAGCGTGTCCATCACCTCGTGATGGGTCGTGCATTCCTTTTCGTCCAACAAGCCCAATTTTCCCAGCAGCCGCGCGCCGGAACAGACGGACATAGTGAGCTTCGCGTTTTGGTGGACTTCGCCGATCCACCTGAGCGCATCGTCCCTCATCATTTCCGCCTTTGTGCCCACTCCGCCGGGGATGACGAGTATATCGATGGGAGGGTGGTTCAAAAAACCGTAATCCGGCAGTACTGTCAGGCCGTTGACCGTTTTGACGGTATTCCCGTCCCGCGTGATGGTGAACACGCGAAGCGCGCCGTCGTTCAGTTCCCCCGTCACCGAGAATACCTCGTATGGCCCCGCGAAATCCAGCAGCTCCATATCGTGAAACAGGAATATGCCGACAGAATACATCGTACTATCCCCCAGCCATAAGCGTTGGCCCGATAATTGCCTATTCCTCGTAATTGACCACGCAGTCCAGTACGTCCGCCTCGCGCGCGAGCGCTATGCCCTTGGGCGTTTCGCCCACCCGGCCGGGTCGGTGCGCGTCCGAGCTGATGATAAGCTTTGCGCCCGCCGCCTTGATAGCCCGGAGGTCCTCCGCCGTCGCGTTGCGGTGGGATTCGTTGATTTCCAGCGCTACGCCGCGCCGCGCCGCCTCCCGCGCGAGCAGGGGGATATCCACCGGAATGTATATGCCGGGGTGCGTGATGGCATAGAGCTTCTTCGTGTTGTCCATAGCGTGCGCGTAGGCCATGGCGTTACTTGCCCCGTGGCGCGCGGCGTTTTGCCTGAAGAGTATGTTGCGCGTCCAGCCGCGGCTGATGGCGTCCCGCGGGAAAGCGCC
>JAEWWD010000224.1 GCA_023396535.1 Bacillota bacterium | reverse complement strand
GCCGTAGGCGGCGATACATTAAGAATTCAAGCTTTCAATCTCAGCAAAGCAACATATAACAACCTATGCTTCGCGTTTCTTCCCCACATACGCCAGCGTCAGCGTACCCGGCCCGCCGTGCGCGCCTATGACCGCGCCTACCGGGTAGATGCGTACCGTCAGCTCGGGGAAGCGCGCCGATATGCTGCGTGCGAGCTCTTTCGCGTCCTCCAGGCATTCCGCGTGCGTAATGTGCACCAGCTTGGAGGCCACGGTATTGATGCGCGCGCAAAGCTGCTCGTACAGCCGCTTGATGGCGGCGCGCCTGCCCTTTACCTTTTCGCGCACCAGCAGCTTGCCCTCCGGGTTCGCCTCCATAACAGGTTTGATGTGTAAAAGCGTCGCAATAGCCGCGGCCGCGCCGGATACGCGCCCGCCGCGGCGCAGATACGCAAGATCCCCCACCGTGAACCACATGTTCACCTGTTGCTTAAGATCCTCAATGGCTTTATAGCAGGCGTCCAGCGTCAGCCCGCCGCCCTTGAGCTGTACCGCGTGCTCCAGCAGCACGCCTTCGCCCGCGCTTCCCGAAACGGAATCAACCATGCGGATGCTGCGCTTGGGGTAACGCTCGGCAAGCTGCTCGGCGGCCACGTACGCGCTGTTCATGGTGCCCGAAAGCGCGCCGGAAAGGCCGATAAACAATACGTCGTCACCCGCCTGTAAAATGGGTTCCCACATATTAATAAAATCTTCCACCGTTACCTGAGAGGTTGTGGGGACTTTACCCTCATGCATGGCGGCAAATATGCGCTCGGTGGTTTCGGGTAACATGTCGTCCAAAAACTCCTGCCCATCGAGGTGTACATGCAGCGAGGCGAATGCGATGCCCAGTTCTTCCATGTGCTGCACGGTCATATCCGCCGTGGAATCGGTCGTAATTCGATAATGGGTCACTTTCTTCGGCTCTCCTTTGTATTGGCTTATGCGGTGCGGGGCGCGCCCATAAAGAACAGCGCCAGCGTGCCGGGTCCGCTGTGCGCGCCGACGACGGCGCCCACAGGGTAAATGTGTACGGGAATATTGGGATAGTTTTTAGATATGAGCGCTTTGAGCGTCTCTGCGTCCGCCATACAGTCCGATTGGCTGATGTTGATAAATGTGGTCGCCTTCTCGTCCATGTGCTCATGCAACTGTTCGAACAGGCGTTTGATGGCGGCGTGCCTGCCTTTTACTTTTTCGCGCGGAATCAGCTTGCCCGCGTTGTCCACGTTCATGACCGGCTTGATGTGCAAAAGCGTCGCGATGGTTGCCGCAGCGCCGGATACGCGCCCGCCGCGCTTGAGGTATACGAGATCGTCCACCGTGAACCAGTGGTGCACGCGCAGCTTGAGCGCTTCCACGGCGTTGTGGCAGTCGTCCAACGACAGCCCGCTTTCGCGCAGTTGTACGGCGTGTTCGAGCAGCATGCCCTCGCCGGAGCTCGCGCACATCGAATCGACGATACGGATGCTGCGATCAGGATACCGCTCCGCCAGTTGTTCCCGCGCGATGAGCGCGCTGTTGACAGTACCGGACAGGGCGCTCGAAAAGCCCACATAGAGAATATCCTGCCCGCTCTGCAGCATGGGTTCCCACTGCTCAAGGAAGCTTTCCACCGTCGCCTGGGAGGTGGTGCCGATCTTCCCGGCGCGCATGGCGTCGTACAGCCGAAGCGCCGATTCTTCCTTCATATCGTCGAGGATGTCCTGCCCGTCCATCAGCAGATGCAGGGACACAAACAGAACGCCAAGCTCCTGCATGCGCTCGAGAGAAAGGTCTACGGTGGAGTCGGTCGTGATTTGATAAGTCGGCATAACTCCTCCTTTTCAGCCGGATATTTGGAAAAGGGCGTATGGCCGCCCGGGAAGGAATTGCATGGTTGTAGTATGTTTTATTGTAGAGCGTGGCGGCGATAAATGCAAGGCCGGCGTATGGCGGATACGCGACATTTCAGGCCTGCGTACTGCGATTATTCGGAACGTGTCTTGCATATGCAGGAAATAAAAAGTAAAATAAACCGACATGTCAAAAACCGAACAGCGTTTGCAGCAGGAGGAAGCCGTATGAACAGGGCGATCGTCACAGTGCTCGGCCGGGACCGCGTGGGCATCATCGCGAGCGTCAGCAGCCGGTTAAGCGCGCTAGGCATCAACATTCTCGACATCACGCAGACCGTTATGGACGAAAACATATTCGTCATGCTTATGCTGACGGATTTATCGGGCGCGGCGCTTTCCTTCCACGAAATCAAGGAGGATCTGCGCGCGCTGGGCGACGCGCAGGGCGTTTCCATCCGCATACAGTGTGAGGAACTGTTCGACGCCATGCACAAGGTGTGAGGGGGAGACTATGACGATGCTCAATACGGGGGAAATCCTCGAAACCATCCGCATGATAGACCGCGAAAACCTCGATATCCGCACCATCACGATGGGTATCTCGCTGCTTGGATGCGCGTCCGGGGATATGCATACATTGTGCGACCGCGTTTACGACCGCATCTGCTATTGCGCGAAGGATCTCGTGTGCGTGGGGCGCGAAATAGAGGAGCAGTACGGTATCCCCATCGTGAACAAACGCGTGTCCGTCACGCCCATTTCCCTCGTGGCGGGCGGCACCGGCGCGCGGGATTACGTACCCGTCGCCCGCGCCATGGACCGCGCGGCGAAAACGCTGGGCGTAGACTTTATCGGCGGGTTCTCGGCGCTGGTGCACAAGGGCGCGACACAAAGCGACGATACGCTCATGCGCAGCATCCCCGAGGCGCTCAGCGTGACGGATTTTGTCTGCTCCAGCGTCAATATCGGCACCACGCGCTCCGGCATCAATATGGACGCGGTGCGCCAAATGGGGGAGATCATCAAAGCCGCCGCCGAGTTGACGGCGGACCGCGACGGCATAGGCGCGGCCAAGCTGGTGGCTTTCTGCAACGCCGTGGAGGACAACCCCTTCATGGCGGGCGCGTTCCACGGCCCCGGCGAGCCGGACTGCGTCATCAACGTGGGCGTATCCGGGCCGGGCGTTGTCAAATGCGCGCTCGCGCGCGTGCAGGGTCAGCCGTTCGACGAAGTGGCCGAAACCATTAAAAGGACGGCGTTCCGCATCACGCGTATGGGGCAGCTGGTGGCGCGGGAAGCGTCCAAGCGTCTCGGCGTACCCTTCGGCATTGTGGATTTATCGCTTGCGCCCACGCCCGCAATCGGCGATTCCGTGGCGCACATCCTCACCGAAATGGGGCTTGAATACGCCGGCGCGCCCGGCACTACCGCCGCGCTCGCGCTCTTAAACGATGCTGTGAAAAAGGGCGGCGTGATGGCATCGGGGCATGTGGGCGGGCTTTCCGGCGCGTTTATCCCGGTCAGCGAGGACGCGGGCATGATAGAGGCCGCCGAGGTCGGCGCGCTGACTCTGGAAAAACTCGAGGCCATGACCTGCGTCTGCTCCGTAGGGCTCGATATGATCGCTATCCCCGGCGACACGCCCGCTTCGAGCATAGCGGGCATCCTGGCAGATGAAGCCGCTATCGGCATGGTCAACAATAAGACCACCGCCGTGCGCATTATCCCCGCGCCCGGCAAGCAGGCGGGGGACAGCGTGGAGTTCGGCGGGCTTCTCGGCCGCGCGCCCGTCATGCCTGTCAACCGGTATTCCTGCGCACAGTTCATCGCGCGCGGCGGCCGCATCCCCGCGCCGATACACAGTCTGAAGAATTAGGGGGTAGTACCCTTGCTCACCGCATTTGGCGGCAAAAAGTGTTTTAGCCAAATTGCGGGGATAAAACAGTATCGCCGCCTTTTGGGCGGCGACGAAAGATTATTTTATTTAATAGCGGGAGGGCTTCGCCCCCCGCGCCCCCTCAGGTACGGGATATAGCCGTGTGTGGAATAACGCATATTTAAAAGTTTCTTCGTTGGCTAGGACCCGCGTTTCCGATCCATCCCCTAGGGGGTGTGGGGGGCGGAGCCCGCCCACTTTATAATAAAAAAGATATCCGTCGCCGCCCGCGGGCGGCGATACATTATTCTTCCTTCAAGCCGGGTTTGCGCGTGGCGCACGCCACCGGCTGCTCCAGCCGCAGCACGCGCGCCACGGATTTATACAGCAGGAACGTCAACAGCCCGTTCGCTACCGTCTTGATGGCGTTGAAGGGGATAATCACGGGTACGAGCATATCTACCACCACCTGGCGCGGCACGCCCATGAAACCCACCGTGAATATGAGGTTGAGGGGGATCATCATGCCGATCATGGCCAAAGAGCCCGCGAGCAGTCCTCCGACCGCGCCGGCGCGGCAGCGCCAGCGGCGGTAAATGAGCCCGGCCAGAATTACATATGATCCCGTCGCGAAAAAGTGCATCAGCGCGCCGATAAAGCCGCTAGACTGCGATACCAGCAGCCATTGCAAAGAGCTTACCACGGCGGCAAGCACCAGCCCCCACAGCGGCCCGTACAGGAATGTGCCGATCAGTATGGGCACGTCCGCCATGTCGTACTCGAGGAACGCCGCGCTGGGGAATATGGGGAATCGAATAAAGTATACCAGCAGCAGCGAAAGCGCCGCCAGCATCCCCAAGCGCACCAGCCGACCCGTGTTTTCCCGTTTCATGTTCAAAAGACCCCGTTTCCTATAGCGTATGCTTCCATGCGGCGAAGCCCCTGCCCCGGAGCACAAAAAAAGCCCCCGGGCTCGGGGGCGTTCCTTGCAAAGTGCGGCACGAAAAATGGGACCGCGCTTCTCTCATCCGGACTATACCGTCGGCGCCAAATTCGCATTGGCTCAACCCATATGGGCTCGCGGGCTCGTCGGCATTATAGCCGCATCACCGCCGGTGGGGAATCACACCCCGCCCCGAAGCATCGTCTATATGATACCACCGTTATGGGGGGGATGCAACACAGTCCAATAAAATATATAGGATACCAGATTTTGATAATCCTGAGCGGATATTCAACCAATAAGCCACCCGGTGGGCGGCTTATATGGACCGATCAGGGCATTTATTTCTTCCCATACGTTTCGTATGCATTATTCAATGCCTGAAGCGCTTGCTCAGTTGGCATTTTGCTTAGCAATGCCGAACACTTGTTGCAGAGTATTTTTCCCTTACCCTTAAATGCACCCAAGCTACGGATATCTCTGCAAGGGTTATGATATATTGGCACATTGCACAGCTGGCACCGTTGAAATTGGTTTTGGCCTCCGGGTTTATGGCCCTGTTCATTCCGTTGTTCTAATTTCGAGAGCATAGCTTCTCACTTTCCTGCATTATTTGGTTTCTTTTCCGACACAGCCGCTGGGATCGAAGATGAAATTGGGACAATGTGCTTTTTGTCGGCTTTTTTTCTTTTTTTCTCGGGTCCTGAGGCTTTTGTCTACCATTTCAGTCACCTCTATCCTCTGTTAAGTATACTCCCTTTTCAGCTAGAAGTATATCAACGCCGGAACATGCGAGGATAGCGGCACATGCGGCATTTCAACTGAACAAAGCAACGAAGTCGCCTTTGGTTTGGGTTTCAAGGGTCGTTACGACCTTGGCGGGAGTTTGGGGGCCGAAGTCGAGCGCCGCCTGCTGGCGGCGACGAATATCTTTATTATTTTAAAGTGGGAGGGCTCCCGCAGTTCGCTGAGGTCATGCAGCGTCGCAGCATTGCTGCGTCCTTGCATTCCCAAGCTCACTGGTCTTCCGCTTCGCTTGCTCTGCCGCAGGCAGCGCTCGGCTTGGACTCCCTGCTCCCCCTGGAATACGGCTGTTCATGTGTTCTTCAAGACGGTCTGTTGCTTTCTGCCCCATGCCTTAAAAACTAAATTAGCAATGATGCCAAATACAAAGTGCATATCCCTTTCCCCCAAAGCGACGAAGTCGCTTTGATTTGGGATTCTTAAGGGCCGTCACGGCCCTTAAGTGGGAGTTCGAGGGCAAAGCCCTCGAACGTCCCCTCACTCCTTCTTCTTCGCTTTCTCGTGCAGCATACCGGCGGCGATGCGCCTGAGCCGCTCGGGCGTATTGTCCTGCGGGTGGCGGGCGCAATGCAGCAGCAGCCGGTGCTTGACAAGGCCCACCTGCTCGCCGGGCGGCAGGTTCAGCCACTCCATAATATCGCGGCCGGTACAGCGCAGCTCGCTTTCGGAGAACGGCGCGTCGTCCTGTTTCATGGCGTCGAGCACCGCGCGCCAGCGCGTAGCGCGGAAATACGGCGAAAGGCCGGAGCCGCGCACGTCCGCTTCGCGGATGGCGCACAAAAGCAGCGCCCGCTCATAGCCGATATCCGCAAAGCGCGCGCGCAGCGTGCTTTCCCTCGCGCGGAAGTTCAAGTCGTACATATGCGTTTCGACCAGAAACAGCACGTCTTCGATGATATTGTTCGCAATTCGCAGCCTTTGCAATATTTCCCGGGCAATAGGCACGCCCAGCGTGTCGTGGTTCAGCATGGGCGTCACCCTGGGCGGCAACAACCCGGCGGGCGTCTGCGCATGACCGCCCGCATCGATGGAAAGGCCCTTTTCGCGCAGGGCGGCGGGCTTGCCTACGTCGTGCAGCAGCCCCGCAAGGCGCAGCGTAAGCGTCGCGGGCGCGGCGGCACAGGCGTGGAAACCGTGCCGCAGCACGTCGTGCGCGTGGTACTGCGGGCGCTGCGCGATGCCGTCGCCTTCGAGAAGCTCGGGGATGAGGTAGGGGAACGCCCCCATTTCATAGAGCAGCGTCAGCCCGCGCAGCACGGCGTTGGGCAGGGTTTCCGTGAGTACCGGGTAGCGCGCGTCGCTCAGGAGTATTTTGACGAGTTCGTCCCGCTTTCGCTCCCACGCGATATCCGCGAGGCCCGCCACATTTTCGCAGGCCGCGGCCCAAGTGCGCTCCTCTATGGAAAAGCCCAGCTCGCACGCGAAACGCACCAGCCGCAGCACGCGCAGCCCGTCGTCGCGCAGTATCTGCGCCGGATCGGGGGAGGTCGCGCGCACGACGCGCGCTTTTATATCGGCTAATCCGCCCGTCGGATCGAACAATTCCCCGGTCAGTATGTCCGCATAGAGCGCGTTGCAGGTGAAATCCCTGCGGAACGCGTCGTCCTCCAGGGAGGAGGTGAATTGAACCGCCTCGGGCCGGTGCGTGCCGCCGGGGCCGTACGCGTCGCCCCGAAACGTGGTGTGCTCGAACTTCAGCCCGCCTGTGTGCAGCTCGGATGTGCCGAACTGCGGCGCTTTCTGAATGCACTTGATATCGTGCGCGCAGCAGAGCGCTTCCACCTGATCAGGACGCAGTACGGAGCAGATATCCAGATCGCTGGGCGGGATTAAAAGCTGTGCGTTGCGCGGCAGGCCGCCCACGGCGTACAGCGTCGCGCCCGCCTGTTGGAACAGCCGGGCCAGCGCGGTGTGTTCGGGGGGGATGGGGATGGGGTTCAGGCTGGGGATTGCGTGCATGTATGTTTTCTCCGCTTCTAATAATGAACAATTAACAATGAATAATGAACAATGAAGGAAGAAAACCCCTCACGGGGTTTTCCTATAAACGAATACTGGTATCGTTCCCCTATTATTCACAGAAATTCCGGAGGAATTTCTACCATCATTGTTCATTTTACATTATGCATTGTTCATTCTTCGTTTTCTTCCAAAAGCCGTCCATCCATGCGGGTAATATCCGGATCCGGCTCCTGCTCCGCGTCGCCGTTCTCGGAGGGCGGCGCTATGGCGATGCTGACCACGCGGGTGCCTTCGTCCGCGCGCATGAGCCGCACGCCCTGCGTGCCGCGCCCGGCGGTGACGCTGATCTGCTCCGCCGGCATGCGGATGACCATGCCGTCGTCGCGTATGAGCAGCAGGTCTTCCGTACCCGTGACCATGGCGAGCCCGCACAAATCGCCCGTTTTATCGGTGATCTGCATGGCGATGATGCCCTTGCCGCCGCGGCGCTGGCCGCGGTAGGCTTCCTCCGGCGTGCGCTTGCCCATGCCGTTTTCGGTGACGGTCAGCACGTCCGCTCCCGTGACCACGCGTACCATGGCGACGACGGCGTCGTCGTCGTCGAGCGATATGGAGCGCACGCCCGTGGCGTTGCGGCCCATGCTGCGCACGTCGTTTTCGTCGAAGCGAATGCATTTGCCCTTACTGGTGGCGATGAGGAACTCGTCCTCGCCGCCCGAAAGCTCCACGCCTATGAGCTCGTCGCCCTCGCGCAGGTTCAGCGCGATGAGCCCGCCCTTTCGGATATTGTCGAAATCCGAAAGCGGCGTTTTCTTGATGACGCCCTGCCGCGTGGCCATCACGAGGTATTCGCCCTCGTCGTCGGCGGTGACGGGGAACATGGCCGTTATGCGCTCGCCGCCCGCAAGCTGTAAAAGGTTGACGATGGCGGTGCCCTTCGCGGCGCGGCCCGCTTCGGGGATGACGTAGCACTTGATCTTGAACGCGCGGCCCGTATTGGTGAAGAACAGTATGTGCGCGTGGGTGGAGGATACGAACAGGTGCTCCACGAAATCCTCCTCGCGCGTGCCCTGGCCCATCACACCCTTGCCGCCTCGGTTCTGCGCGCGGTAGGTATCCGAGGCGAGGCGCTTGATATAGCCGAAGTGCGTAAGCGTGACGCACATCTCCTCTTCCTGGATGATGTCGTCCATATCGATATCCTCGATGATGTCCGTGATCTCGGTGCGCCGCGCGTCGGCAAACTTGCGCCGCACTTCCATCGCCTCGTCGCGGATGATGGAAAGCAGCAGATGTTCGTCCGCCAGTATGCTTAAAAGATAGGCCACGGTTTTGGTCAGCTCGCCGAACTCGGCCAGTATCTTTTCGCGCTCCAGCCCCGTCAGGCGCTGCAGGCGCATGTCGAGTATGGCCTGGGCCTGCTTTTCCGAGAAATCAAACCGCGCGATGAGCCGGGCTTTCGCTTCCGGTGCGTTGGGCGAGTTTTTGATGAGGTCCACGATTTCGTCGATATTATCGAGCGCCTTTATGAGGCCCTCCAACAGGTGCAGCCTCTCCTGGGCGCGCTCAAGATCGTACTGGGTTCTTCTTGTGACGACCTGCTTCTGGTGCTCGAGGTAATGCACCAGCATTTCGCGCAGGGTGAGCACTTTGGGGTCGCCGTCCACCAGCGCCAGCATGATCACGCCGAACGTATCCTGCATGGCCGTATGCTTGTAGAGCTGGTTGAGTATGACGTTGGCGTTGACGTCCTTTTTGAGGTCTATGACGATGCGCATGCCGTTGCGGTCGGTTTCGTCCCGAAGGTCGGCAATGCCTTCGATTCTCTTTTCGTGCACCAGCTCCGCGATGCGCTCCACCAGCCGCGCCTTGTTGACCTGATACGGGATTTCCGTGACCACGATGCGGCTTTTGTTTTGCGGGAGCTGCTCGATCTCCGCGCGCGCGCGCACCACTATGCGCCCGCGCCCCGTGTGGTAAGCGGAGGCGATGCCCGCGCGGCCCATGATGACGCCGCCGGTCGGGAAATCCGGGCCGGGCATGCATTCCATGAGCTCGTCTACGGTGGCGTCGGGGTTGTCGATCAATACGCACAGCGCGTCGATGGTTTCGCCCAGGTTGTGCGGCGGTATATTGGTCGCCATGCCGACCGCAATGCCGCCCGAACCGTTGACCAAAAGGTTGGGGAAGCGCGCGGGCAATACGCTCGGCTGCATGAGCGTTTCATCGAAATTGGGCACGAAATCGACGGTGTTCTTCTCGATATCCGCCATCATTTCGGCGGCGAGCTTACTAAAGCGCGCTTCCGTATACCGCATGGCGGCGGCTGAGTCGCCGTCCACCGAGCCGAAATTGCCGTGGCCTTCCACCAGCGGATAGCGCGTGTTGAAATCCTGCGCAAGACGCACCATGGCGTCGTACACGGAACTGTCGCCGTGCGGGTGGTATTTGCCCAGCACGTCGCCCACGATGCGCGCACTCTTACGGAACGGCTTGTCGGGCTGCAGGCCCAACTCGTCCATGGAGTAGAGTATGCGCCGGTGCACGGGCTTCAAGCCGTCGCGCACATCGGGCAGCGCGCGGTTTATGATGACCGCCATGGCATAGGAAATGAAGGAATGCTTCATTTCCGTTTCGATGTCCTGCGGCAATATACGGTTTGCGGGAAGTTCTGTCATGGTTGTTTGTCCCTTTCTGCGAAGAGAATTAATAAGTAATAGTTAATAATGAATAATTCAGGTGGAAATCCCTTCGG
Source organism: Bacillota bacterium (assembly GCA_023396535.1). GTDB lineage: Bacteria > Bacillota > Clostridia > Christensenellales > CAG-138 > JAEWWD01. Next base: position 569 of record JAEWWD010000224.1, on the reverse strand, counting down.
GATTTCTTTTATCCTTTGTAGAATTCACGATTGCGGTGAGAATGCGGATAATCTCACTGCAATCCGCCTGAAGCTTTGCGCTCTCTTCCTGCTTGATAAACTCTGTGTCCGTCAGTAGTCGAAGCCAATACAGTGTTTCAGAGGCTTCTTTGAGAGCAATGCATTGCTTATTGATGAAATCTTTACGCGACTGCGCATAGGCGGCCTCCTGTATGTTTGCGCCGATGCTGGTCCCGCTGCACAAAAGTTGTTCGAAAAGCGCATGTTCCCATCGATGCTCTTCGTGCAACCTCAAATACAGCTTTACGATCCGCACTGAAAACGAATAGGATTTTTCGGCAACGACGTTTGATTTCATCAATTGCGGAAATTCCCGGAGGGAATTTCAACCTCCATTATTCATTATTCATTGTCAATTATTCATTATCTTGACGTGTAACTATGGTTACACGTCAAGATTGGCCACGAGCTTCGAATTCGCCTCTATAAACTCTTTTCGCGGCTCCACCTTGTCGCCCATGAGTATGGTGAATATCTCGTCGGCGGAGATAGCGTCCTCCAGCTTGACC
>JAEWWD010000171.1 GCA_023396535.1 Bacillota bacterium | reverse complement strand
GTTCCAGCTTGACCTCGTAATGGCAAGCATTCTCGTGCTATGCTTGCTTGCCGCGCTGATGTACTATGTCGTGGCGTATTTTGAGAAACGGATCGTCCGGTGGAGATCCTAAAGCGATGCATTTTTTGATCCGGTTTCTGACGCCGGGAGCAAAGCATATGCTCCCGGCGCGCTTTTTTTGCCTGTCCTTACTGTACTTTTTGCCCATTTTTCTGAACTTTTCCTTGACACGCTAACGTATTTTTTGCTACACTTGTTCAGGTGTGTTCGATATGGTAGGCGTCATGCGGCCACAGCCCCGGAAGCAAGGCGTACAAGCGTCGCAACACCACACGGTCATTCGATAAATTTGTTGGGAGGAACGCCATGAAAACCTATATGGCAAAGGGCGAAACTCTCCAGAGGAATTGGTACGTTGTGGATGCAGAAGGCATGGTGCTCGGCCGTCTGTCCTCCCAGGTCGCCGCAATCCTCAGGGGAAAACATAAGCCCATATACACGCCGCATGTCGATACCGGCGATCACGTTATCATCGTCAACGCCGACAAAGTCGTGCTTACCGGCAAGAAGCTGGATCAAAAGAAATATTATCGTCACACCGGTTATCCCGGCGGTCTCAGGGAAACGAGCTATCGTATCCTGATGCAGACCAAGCCGGAATTCGCCGTATACGAATCCATTCGCCGTATGATGCCCAAGGGCCCTCTCGGCCGCAAGATGCTCACCAAGCTTCGCGTATACGCAGGCCCCGAGCATGAGAACGCCGCCCAGAAGCCTCAGGCGCTTACACTGAAATAAGAAGGGAAGGAGAAACGCATAATGGCACAAGTTCAATATCTCGGCACCGGAAGGCGCAAGAAATCCATCGCCCGCGTTCGTCTGCTTCCCGGCACGGGCAATATCACCGTCAATAAGCGGGACGTGGAGGATTACTTCGGCCTCGAAACACTTAAAATGATCGTGCGCGCCCCCATGGTGCTCACCGACACTTTGAGCAAGTACGACGTCAAAGTTAACGTCATCGGCGGCGGCACCACCGGCCAGGCCGGCGCAATCCGTCACGGTATCGCACGCGCGCTGCTGATCGCGAACCCGGAGCTTCGGCCCGCCCTCAAAAAGGCCGGCTACCTCACCCGCGATCCGCGCATGAAGGAGCGCAAGAAGTACGGTCTCAAGGCCGCGCGCCGCGCGCCCCAGTTCTCCAAGCGTTAATCCGATATTCCAACGGACACGCAGCGTCAAGTTCAACGGAGGAAAAGCAATTGCTTTTCCTCCGTTTTTTTGTGGGGACAAACGCAGAAGCGGGAAAAACAAAACGCTTTTCCCGCTTTCAGATTATCGATAAACCCATTGGGGGTTCGGGGGCCGAGCCCCCGGAGGCTTCCTTCGCGAGCGGCGGCGTGTACGGCGCGAGCGAAAAGCCTTGTGGCACAAGGCTTTCCCTGCAGGAGCCGCCGACCGCACCAACGGTGCAGGCGGTTCCTGTAAACCTCAAAAAAGTGCCGTAGGCACTTTTTTGACAGACTAGAAGCGGGAAAAGCCAAACGCTTTTTCCCGCTTCTTTCATTCAATGCGCTGCGATTACCCGGGGTACCCTTCAGGCAACCGGCAAGCGCTTCATGCTGACGACATCGTCAAAATACTCCTTCGGGAAGCACGCGGTCACGACCGCTGTGTGATCGTACGCCTTTGGATTGCGTACGGAAAGCACCGTGCCGTCGCAAATCTCTCCCCCGCATCTGTTGACCATGCGCACGGCGTCCCCCGCCTGCGGGCGCGGCAAATACTCGAACGGAAAGGATATGGAAGCCATCGTGTCGCTGTAGGTATAGTCCTTCATATAGATGGCAAGCCCCGGACAAGCGGCAATACAGGCGCCGCAGGCGATGCACTTCTCAAAATCCACCCTCGGCAGATTGGTAATGGGTTCGCCCACAGTGATTGCGCCTTTCGGACAGCAGGATTCGCACGGGTTGCACGGGATTTCCTCAATGCATTCGATCACGACGACCGGGCCGCTCCTGAGCCGCTCCTCCGACGGGAAAGCGGGAGACGCTTTCAGTTCCTCCAAAGAAGGCGCGCCGTTTCGTTTGAGTGCGCAGCTCATGCGATCACCTCTTTCCCGCGTTTGAGCATACAATCCTTCGCATCCCTGCGCTTCTGGCCGAAATAGCCGCTGCGCAGCGCGTTCAGGTTCGCCCATATCTCATTGGTGCGCTCACAGGCTTCGGCAGCGGAAATATACCCCAGCGCCGCCGCGGCGTTTACGCCGGCCAGGCGCCCTTCCTCCATGGCCGTGCTCGCTTCCTCTATCCCCGAAATATCGCCCGCGATATAGATATCCGGCTGTGTGGTACCCATCCTGTCGTCATGTATGGGAAGATGCCCACCCATGGCGGGTACGAAATCAAACTGACATCCCGCCAGCCATGCAAGCTCCGTAAGCGGCGTAAGGCCTGTCGCCAGGCAAATCGTATCCGCCTCAAGCATAAATTCCGTACCGGGGACGGGCTTGAATGAGCGATCCAGTTCGACAAGCTCCACGGCCTCCACGCGCTCCCTTCCTATGGCCCGCCTGATGGTATGCGACGCATAGAACGGTACGCCCGCGCGGCATACCTTCGCCGTATGGACGCCATACCCGCCTAGCGACGAAGCGGCTTCCACAATGGCGGCTACCTCCGCGCCAGCCTGCAGGAGCTGATAGGATACGATGACGCCCACGTTTCCGGAGCCCAGCATGACAACGCGTCTGCCCGGCAATATGCGGTTGACGTTGATCATAGTCTGCGCCGCGCCCGCACCCATAACGCCGGGAAGGTCCCAGCCGGGGAACGCAACGGCGTTTTCCGTAGCGCCCGTCGCGAGTATTACCTTCTTAGCGCATACCAGCTCCGTACTGCTTCTGTCCCGGACGACCCATAGGTCATGCCCGTTTTCAATGCCGCAGACCTCGCTGTTCAGCCAAACCTGAATGCCCAGGCTTTCGCTTTCCCCGAGCAACTCCGTACCTATGTTCAGCCCTCTGACGCCAGCCTTGTGGGCATGGGAGCCGAAGAATTTATGTATCTGCTTAAACAACTGTCCGCCTGGGCGCGCGTTTTCATCTATGAGCAATACCTTCGCGCCCGCGCGCTTGGCCTCGATCGCCGCGGAAAGCCCCGCGGGGCCCGCGCCGACAATCGCGAGTTCCGCCTGTATCATACGACGCCCCCTTCCTGCCATGCGCCCGTGCCGTGTTGCGTCGTCACATGCATGCCTTCCCTCACCTGTGTTACACAGGTACGCACATTGGGAACGCCATCGACAATCATCACGCAGTCCGTACACCGGCCAATGCCGCAATAAATCCCGCGCGGCTTGTTGTGATGCGCCGTATAGCGAAATGTGGAGATGCCGTTGGCGATGAGCGCCGCCGCGATCATCTCCCCTTCGTGTGCTAAAACAGGCCGGCCATCCACGAATATCTGTACCTGCTTCGCTGGAGGATCGTCGTCCAATATGGGGTGATGCGGTATTCTATTGTCCATTTTGCTATTCCTCCGTCCGCCTTCCCAGCGCGGCGAGTTCCATTCGCATTGCCTCAACCACCTCGTTAGACGCGGGCGCGAGCGGAAGGCGCGTGTTTCCCACATCATATCCCATCAGGTTGAGGGCCGCCTTAAGGGGAATGGGATTTGCCGTCATGAAAAGCTTGGCGCAGATGCCTATCAGTTTCTGATGCCACTCGGCGGCTTCCTGTACGCGGCCGGCGAGATGACTGTCTATCATTTTTTTGATTTCCGGGCCCGCCACCTGCGAAGCGACGGATACAACGCCGTATCCGCCCACCGCCAGCGTGGGCAATATCTGCGCATCCTCACCGGTGTATACCGCAAACGCGTCGTCCGTATCCTTTACTACCCGCGCGAGCTGCACAAGATCGCCCGACGCCTCCTTGAGCGCGGTGATGTTGGGAATTCTAGAAAGCTTGATGGAAGTTTCCGCCGTCATGTTGACGCCCGTTCTGCCCGGTACGTTGTAAAGCATGATGGGGAGTTTTGTGGATTGGGCCAGCGCGGCAAAGTGCGCATACATGGATTCCTGGTTGGGTTTGTTATAATACGGCACGACGGCCAGCAGCGCATCCGCGCCCGCTTCCTGCGCGCGTCGTGCGTTCTCGATGGATGAGGCGGTAGAGTTTGTGCCTACGCCCGCTATAATTGGTACGTTGACCGCTTTTTTCACGCACGCGAAGAGCCGTTCCTTTTCCTCTGCGGTCAGCGTTGGCGATTCACCCGTTGTGCCCGAAACAACCAATGCCGTTGTTCCTTCCGATACGAACAACCTGGCCATCTCCGCGGCCTTATCGTAATTCACCTCACCCGCGCGGTCCATAGGGGTTACCATAGCGGTGATAATCCTGCCCCAGCTTTTCATACAATACCTCCTGCGTTAAACTTTATGTTCCAGCAGCTCCGCCTGGATGGGACGGACCGGCGGACGATAAGAGGAGGGCTGTATCTCGCTCAGAGAGGCGCTCTGTTTTTCGGCCAGTATGCGTTCCACCAGGCGCCTGCAGGTACGCCCCTGACATAATCCCATTCCGGCGCGTGTGAAACGTTTGAGTTCGTTCATCGTGGTAGCGCCATCTTCAATCGCCGCTTCGATTTCCCTGCGCGAAACTTCCTCGCAGCGGCAGATAATTTCATCGCACATCGCAAATACCTCGTCTTTCCCGGACGGTCTCTGCTGTATTCTTCCGCCCGTTCATTCCTGATCGGAAAATTCATCCCAGTACATGCTCACATCCTCCATCAGGCTGTCGATATGATGGATCATGCACTGCTCGGTGCGGTCCGGATCGTGCGCCTTGAGCGCTTCGAATATATCGAGATGGGATCGCATATATACGGCGTTGACCTGCCTGCGTATGAATTCAAATATGGACGTTTGCTGCCCATAGCTGAACAGCATCATATACAACGCCTCCAGCACCTTGTTCCGAGACGCATGGGCAATCGCCCTGTGAAAAGCGATATCGTTCGCTGCGATGGATTCGTTATTGGAGTGCCGTTTGCTTTGCTCAGCCAATATCTCCTCCAGCGCCTGCAGTTCCGTTTCCGTAATGTTTTCCGCTGCGAGCCGTGCGGTTTCCCGCTCGATAGCCTTGCGGGCCTCCAGAACAAGTATGTAGTCTTCCAAAACTGTAGTGGTGACCAGTTGTTCCAGCTTTTCCGTGTGTTGCTTGATATTGTCGATCACCTTGGCATTGCTCAGAGCTTCCACGCCCGCCGGCGTGATTATGCGGCCGCTGTGTCCATTCTTTTTCACAAGCCCCATGCGTTCAAGCGTGTTCAGTATACGTCCGATGGTGGCGGAGCTTACGCTCATGCCGCGCTCCTCCAGCTTTTCCACCAGATTCCACGAACCCAGAGGGATGCCCGAACTTTTCAGGCATTCGAGTACGGCCAGTTCTTTCTCATAGAGCTGTTGCCTCATACAGTGCTTCTTCTCCTTGCAAATCTCAGTAAAAAGAGGAGGGAAGGAACGGCCATCCATCAATGGCTGCCGTTCCCCTCCCTTGGGTTAAGCGATCATTCGCTGATCGCTTTGGCTAAAGGCGCCGAATTTCCTTCGCTGACAACCTTTTCGCTGATCGCAACATTCTTTGTCAGCAGCGAGACCACGATGATGCAGACGGCGGAAATCGCAAGCGCGATCAAAAGCGCATTGGGACCAAGCACTTTCAACTGGGAGAGCACCGCGCCCACAACGATGCCGACGCGCGCGCCCCACGGGGTAACCTTGCTGTTTTTCCTGCCCATTTGATACGCTTCGCCCGAACGTTCCTTCCACACAAGGCCGATTACAAGCAGCGGCACCAGGCCGGCGCCCGCCATGGAATAGGCCATGGAGAACAGGGATAGTATGGAGCTCGCATAAATAGCCGCCAGCGCGGCAAATACACCGATCACGACCGTAAGTATTTTCGCAAGAGAGACAAGTTTCTTATCCGACATATTCGGTGCAAAGGGCTTGACAAGGTCGTTCGTGATCAGTACCGAAGCGGAATTCAGGTTGGAGTCCGCCGAGGACATGCCGGCCGCAAGTATCAGCACAAATATAAACGCGGATACGAGCAGCGGAATATGGTTGAGCATAAACCAGGACATAGCGGAGTTCGGATCGAGCCCCTGATTGATCGAAAGTATGATCATACCGACAATGGCCGTACCCATCGTCATGATAATGGCGATGATACCGCTATACAGCAAGCCGCGCCGGGCTGTTTTGGGCCCCTTCGCCGCAAAGCAGCGCTGCCAGTAGATCTGCGCGACAAGTATGCCGACGCAGCCTGTTACGAATTTTGTTAGCAGACTGATACCGCTCACGTTTGTGAAGCTCCACAGTTCCGCCTTACCCGCGGTCGCCAGCCTTTCGCCCAGCACACCGAGGCTGAAATCGATCTTACTGAAGGCGTAGAGATAGAATATCACGCCGAAAACGAGGCACATGACGCCCTGTACAAGATCGGTCCATACAACGGAATATATACCGCCCAGCGTAGTATAGACAATAAATATAGCCGTGAACAGGAGTATGATGGGAACCGGGTCCGCGCCGGTGAATACCTTGAATATTTCGCCGAACGCCTTGCCTTGACCGCCTACCCAGGCAATCATAATGCAGGAAGCCAGAACGCCGGCCATCGCCCTCGTGACCTTATCGCGGGTAATAAGGTCGTCGATCATTTCAGGGAATGTATTGTAAGTGAACTTACCCGCCATACCCGCAAACACCAGCGCGAATATGATCTTGGAGCCCTGTTCGCCCGCTATGAATACCAGCCAGGGAAGACCTGTGGTATATCCGCTCGCAGCGTGGCCAATGAAGTTGCCCACGCCCATGATGGTAGCGAACTGGGTAAAGAAAATCAGGTACATCGGGAAAGTTCCGCCACCGATGGCGTAGTTGGAGAAGGTGCTTTGCGCTTGATCCTTTACCTTCCAGGAAATGTAGAGGAAAGCGCCGCAAAGAACTACCGTTAATATCCAAAATAATGTCCCAGGATTCATGATTTCTCCCCCTTCTACTATTGGTTATTGTACCAGACTACGGTATCAAATGTCCCTCCTTTCCAAAACTATTTTGCAGCACCCTGATTCACTGCAAACCGTCTGAGATTCAATTGCTCAAACCGCCGGTGATCCCCCTTCCCGCAAATCATCTCCGCAACCGCTCTCCCGGTTATCGGAGACAGGGCGATACCGTCCCCTTCGTGTCCGGCTGCAATGAAAATACCGGGCCTGCCATCTATCTCTCCCACGATCGGGCTGCCGTCCGCGCTGGCAGGACGGAAACCTGCGACCGTTCGGATGATATTCACCGAATTCATGATTGGAAAGAACCTGCACGCCTGTCTCACGGTCGTGGTAATCGCCTGCAGGGCGGTAGTTTTGTCGTACCCCGCATGCTCTCGCGTACTGCCGATCAGATAATTCCCGGAAATGGACTGTGAAAAGGCAAAGCCGAGTCCTATCTGTTTGTCATATTCACTGCGATCGGGCATTATTGATGCGTCGAGTTTGGAAGCGATGTACGCCGCCGACCACGCATTCGTCTCCCCAATGGGGGCGATTTGTTCAGTGATGGCGATCTGCCCCTTCAAAGGCTCTATGGGAATATCCACATCTATCAACTTGCCTATCTGCCGCGACCATGCGCCCGCCGCAATCACGACGGCGTCACACTCCACGTTAATGCCGCCCCCTGCCTGAACGATCCAATGATCGCCCATGCGCTCGATCGCCTCCACCGGCGCTTTGCGCAACGCGACAAGCCCATGCTTCTTGCCATTATACAGAAACGCGCGCATAAGAAGCAGCGGGTCTATCTGGGAATCCCCGGCACTATAGGTGGAAGCGAGCATATACGGGGCGACATGCGGCTGCTTTTTGCGCATGACGTCTTTCCCCACGATCTCCACCTCCAACCCGCAGGCAACCTGCTTTTTAACGAATTCCTCCATTACCCGGAGCTGTTTTTCATCTTCAATGAGTATCATACCCCCACGGGTCTCAAAACCGATATCGCGCCCCAATTCGTCCGTGAGGCCATGGTATACTTCCAGGCTTTCCATTGCAAGCGTAAGCGTAAATCCCGGTTTTTTGGACTGCATCAATATCATATCGTCGCAGGCGCCGGAAGCGCCAGCGCCGATCTCCGTTTTTTCCAGCAGCGCCGTCGATTTTCCTTCCTTGCTCAGGTAATACGCCGCAGCCAGGCCCATTACGCCGCCGCCGATGATACATACGTCTTTTTTCAGGTCCATAGTTCCTCCATATCCATCGTATCCGCTTGAACGGATCAGTGCATACCGCTCTTTTCAAACAGCAATCCGTACAATTCACGGGCAATTTGATTGGCTTCGTCCGTCAGCGCCAGCACATGCGCGCATGAGCTACTGAAAAAGCATCGGAACTTTTGCATGATCGGCTGCACAGCTTCTTTTATTCTATCATACTCCCAATCGCTGAACACCGCGGTCAGCAACGTATACACGCCCCCTGTTCTGACAGAGAACGGCCTTCCCTCTTCAAACACCGTGCGCTCGCCCGCCTCCCCCTCTTCGATGCGGCAATTGCGCAGGCATGCGATACCAACCGGTCCCGGCGGCAAGTTTGCGTGCTCGGTAATCCGCGTGCCCAGTTTGTCATCGAATGTCGAGCGTACCCATACATCCATACCAAACCTGTCGGCCGCTTTCACAGCGCGCGGATGTATGACTCCCGCCCCCCAGAACGCGAGAGCGCGCATAGGTTTTGGGGATATCTCTTCAAAAAACGGCGCTTCCGGGATAATACGCGGATCGATAACGGCGACGCCCGGTACGTCGGTGTATATGATGACTTCCTTTGCCCGGAGGAAGCCCCCTATCGCCACCGCGGATGTATCGCTGCCGCCGCGGCCGAGCGTCGTAACCTCACCGCTGACGTTGGCCCCCTGGAACCCTGTGATAACGGGTACCCTTTCCTCATGCAATGCGGACCAGATACGCAGCGTATTCATATCGAAAATCTCTGCCATGCCGAAAGAACTGTCCGTCAGTATACCGGCCTGCATGCCCGTAAGCGCTGCCGCTTTTATGCCGCTCTGCTCCAATGCGTCCGCAAACACGCAAGCCGATATGGTTTCACCGCAGCTCATTAAAAGATCCCGTACGGCGGGGTTGGATTCCCTGCTCAGAAGCGACAGCAGCGTATCCGTCGCATACGGGGAACCCTTCCTTCCCATAGCGGAAACCACCGCCACCACCCGCGCGGGGCCGCTTTGCAATTTCGCGACGTGGGCGACTGCCCGCGCCCGGCTTTCCTCCGTCGCTACGGAGGTACCTCCGAATTTTACAACGACCGTATCCATACGGATCACACCTTTTCCCGTATTGTTACAGCAGCCCCAGTTCGACCATTTTCTCCGCGATCTGTACGGCGTTGAGCGCCGCGCCTTTTCGCAGGTTATCCGATACCACCCACATATTCATGCCATAAGGAACGGAATCATCCAGACGTATCCTGCCGACATATACGTCGTCATGATCCTCGGAGTCGAGCGCAAGCGGGTATTCACAGTTTTGCGGATTATCCGTCAACGTAACGCCTTTTGCATTTTGCAATGCTTCCATAGCCTGCTCTATATCGATTGGACGCTCCGTTTCAATGTTAATTGCTTCGCTGTGCCCACGGAACACCGCTATTCGTACGGCTGTCGGGCTGACCTGAATATCCGTATCAAGAATCTTATGGGTTTCGTTCACCATCTTCATCTCTTCCTTTGTATAGCCGTTTTCCAGGAATACGTCGATCTGGGGCAGTGCATTGAACAGTATCTGATGCGGATAAACCTTATGCGTGATGGACTCCCCATTTTGATATTGCCTCGCCTGCATATTCAGCTCGTCGATCGCTCTTTGCCCGGACCCCGATACCGCCTGATAGGTGGCAACCACGATGCGTTTGATTTTATACAGATCATGCAGGGGCTTGAGCGCCACCAACATCTGTATGGTGGAGCAGTTGGGGTTAGCGATAATGCCCTTATGCGATCTGAGCGCTTCAGGATTGACTTCCGGCACTACGAGCGGTACTTCCGGGTCCATACGCCATGCGCTGGAATTGTCGATTACCGTACAGCCTTCCGAAACCGCAATGGGAGCAAGGGTAAGACTCGCTTCCGCACCGGCGGAAAAGAGCGCAATATCCACGCCTTCAAACGCGCCGCGTTTCGCTTCTTGCACGCGGACTGTATTCCCGGCAAAAGAAATCTCTTTGTTTGCATTGGCCGCCACATCCAGCGGCTTTATCTCCCGTACCGGAAATGAACGCTGCTCCAACGTTTTCAGCATTTCTTTGCCTACCGCGCCAAGCGCGCCCACAACCGCCACGTTATACGCCTTCATGTAATGCCCCTCCTGTTTGCTGATTTGATATACGACTACACGAACCGCCAGTAATGCTGCTCATCATATGGTGAGCAGGAAAGGGTATAAGAAAACCAAAACATAAATTACGCACAAAAATTATCTTTTGTTTACAGGACAATTCATCAGGGTAAATTTATCAGGATTACAATCAACTAAGAATAAATAGACGATAATTGGTTGATGCTCATCATGTGATGAGTAGCTATTGATATTATTATAACTCAGTTCTGCAGTATGTCAATATTATTCCTGCATTTTATTTGATAAAATTTATCGATCCGATAGGAAGCCACAACTATCCGATGCTTCTGCAAACGGAACCCACCCGCATAAATCGTTGATGTGGCGAATCTCCAGAAAGAGCAAGTAATCTTTCCTATTAGTATGTTTCTGCGAATGATAAAAAACCCGCCACTTAAAATCCGGGCGGCCGATACGGCCGCCCGGATTTATCCCCCGAATAATGCGGTCTAAAATACAGAGTAAGTCAGGAAAAGCACCGCAGCCAGCGAAGAGACAAGCGATACAACGGTGATTTGCGTGTTAATGGACGGGCCGGCGGTATCCTTAAACGGATCGCCGACGGTGTCGCCTATAACGGCGGCTTTATGCGCGTCGGAACCCTTGCCGCCGCAGTTGCCCGCTTCGATGAACTTCTTGGCGTTATCCCACAGCCCGCCGGCGTTACTCATCATAAGCGCGATAAGCAAACCGGAAATGATATTGCCAGTCAAATATCCTCCAATGGCCTGCACGCCGCCAACAAAACCGACAACGAGTGTAACCAGTATCGCGACCAGTCCGGCCGGAACAAGCTCGCGGATAGCGCCAATGGTGGCTATATCGATACATTTATCATAATCCGGCATCGCCTTGCCTTCCCTGAGTCCCTCGATCGTTTTGAACTGCCGATGGATCTCGCCAACCATGGTCTGGGAGTTACGGCTGACGCCCATCATCAGCATGGCGGAGAATACCGCGGGGATCGCCGTACCAACCAGCGCGCCGAAGAATACCAGCGGGTTCATGATATTGAATTCCACATCCACGCCGCCAGCAGCAACCACAATTTCACGGAACGCGCCAAGAAGGGCTATAACCGTAAGACCAGCCGCACCGATAGCAAATCCCTTCGTGATCGCTTTTACGGTGTTACCGGCGGAATCGAGCTTATCCGTCACTTCCAGAACATCGTCGCCCAGGCCGCACATTTCGGCTACGCCGCGCGCGTTATCCACAATAGGACCGTAAGCGTCGTTGGAAATGATCATGCCGACTATGGAAAGCATGCCGACTGCTGAAATCGCAATGCCCAGCATGGGATAACTGCCGCCAAGGGGTTCGCACAGCTTATATGCGCCCAATGCCGCCACGCCGATGCCGGCGAGCGCGGGGAATGCGCTCAAAAGACCATAGGACATACCGGTCAGTATGGTAAAAGCCGGTCCGTTCTTGCACGCTTCAGCAACCTTTTCAACGGGTTTGCGCTCGTCGCCGGTAAAGTAGTCGCTGGTAATGCCGATGACAACGCCCACAATCATGCCGAGGACCGCAGCGCCCCAGATACGCCATTCAAAGCCGCTCATCAGCGTCGCGAGGAATGTCAGCACGACATAAATACCACAGGTAAGGTATGTGCCGCGGTTGAGTGCAGAACCCGGCTTTCCGTCCTTGCCAATTCTGGAAAACAGTACGCCGATGATGGAG
>JAEWWD010000141.1 GCA_023396535.1 Bacillota bacterium | reverse complement strand
CTCCGCGTCGGGAAGGGCGCAGCCGGTCTCCCGCGCTATCTCCTCGAGGGGAATATCCAGGTATCCTCTTTGGTTGAGGCAGCCGACGATATAGCGGCAAAGCGCGCTCGACGCGCCGTCCAGCCTGCCGGTATTCACCTGCTCAAGCAGCATGTCGGCGAAGGTGCTTTCCCCGCAGCCCAGGCGCGCTGCATCCAGTCCGTTGCCGTGCCAAATGTCCCGGTAGTCCGACCGGACGGTTTCGTCCACATCCTCGTCCCGCGGGTCCTGGGCCGGAGGCGGGGAAGGTTCGGGCAGAAGTTCGCTTTGGGAAAGCGCCTCGATATCCAGCATGGGATTTTCGCAGATGCGCTCGCCGAGGTATTGCGCCAATTCCGGCATAGGCATGCGGAGCACCTGAAGCGACTGGAGCATCTGTGCCGTGACGATCTGTTTTTGGCTTTGCTCAACCGACGGGTTGAGGGATGGCGTTAAATCCACGCGAAGGCTCCCTGTTGTTGCGCACATGGCATGCCGCGGAATTGTTCGACGGGCGTGCCGGGAATCGGCACTTCTGCGCGCGGCTGCGCCTCTACAGTATACCGCCGGTATGGAATTGTCAATTCGCACGCGGCGGGTCAAAAATTGGAACCGCTTCGTCCGCGCCGCGGCAAGCCGTAAGCAAACAGGTGGACGCGGAGTAATATAAGCAAAAAATATCTAATATTACGGTTGATGGTATGAATTTGTATGAACAATCACAAAATTTTGCTTTACGTTTACTTTGGGCAAGAGTATAATGCAAAGGACAGATCGGTCCGCACATGGGATTATCTTCAAAAATTTATCTGAAATTCCGATTGTACAAGGAGTCACTATGGGGTTCTTCACGACTGACGACGGGGTTAAGCTCCACTACGAAACGCTGGGCGCGGGAGAAAAAACGCTGGTTTTTATCCACGGTTATTTTGACAGCGGCAAGGGCTTCGCCTCCCTATCGGGCGGGCTGCAGAAGAAATACCGCGTGGTGGTATACGACCACCGGGCGCACGGCGAGTCGGAGGTGGCGGAAGACGGCTATACCATCACGCGCCTCGCCGCGGATTTGAAAAACCTGCTGGACGAGCTGGCGCTCAAATCGGTCGTATTGATCGGCTATTCCATGGGCGTGCATGTGCTTTACCGATACGTTGAGCTTTACGGCATGGATGGAGTTGGGGGCGTTGTTCTCTCGGTCATGTCGCCGAAATTGGTCAACGATGAGAGTTATCATCTGGGACTTGGCGGCGGCATGGATGCGAAGGCGGCGCTGGAAATGGTGTGCACGACCAACCGCAGCATTGAGGAGTACGCGCTCCGGGGCCTGCGCGACGACATGCCCGAGGCGCAGAAGAAAGCCATGCATGAGAACGCGCAGCGCCTCGCGGTCAACCACAAACACTGCCCCATGGTGTGCCTGCTGGTTGCCATGCTGGAGCATGATTTCTGGCCGATGCTCGATAAAATTACCTGCCCTGCGCTGGTGATAGCGGGGGAGCACGACATTTATCCCGCCGCCACCCAGCGGGAAGTGCACCGCCGCATACCCGGTTCAAAGCTGGTGATCTTGAAGGACTGCGGGCACATGATGATGTACGAACGGCCGGAGGCTTACGCGCAAGAAATCGCGGATTTCGTCGGCTGAGCAACAAATAACGCAATCGGGGAGGTCAGATGGATACATTCATACAGCTGTTCCTGCGCGGGCTGGAAACGGGAAGCGTTTATGCGCTGGCCACGCTGGGCATCATCATCATCGCGCGCACGAGCGGGGTCACGAACTTCGCGCTGGGCACCATCGCAACGCTCAACACCTATGTGGTTGCTTGGCTGAGCGGCAAAATGGGCGTGCCGCTTTTGCCCTCCATACTCATCGGCGTCATATGCGCCATCTTGATCAGCTTCCTTATCGACCTTTTGCTGATACGCCACACCATGAAAATCACCCCCATGAGCAAGCAGATCATCGCGTTGGGGCTCATCATGATATTCTCGGGCGTGGCGCCCTCCGTGTTCGGCGTCGATCCGTATCCCATGCAGTATCTTCTCTCCACAGAGAGCATCCGCATCGGCGAGGCCGCCCTCACCTACAACAGCATGTTCAACATCGGCCTCGTGCTCGCGGTGCTCATCGGGCTTTTCTATCTGCTGCAAAAGACGAAGCTCGGCATCGCAATCCGCACGACCGCGTCCATTGAGCCGGTCGCCCGGCTCATGGGCGTGCCCACCAAGCTGGTGACTTTGTTCGCATGGACGCTTGCGTGCGTGCTCGGGACGCTCGCGGGCGTGATGGTGTCGCCCTCCACCACGGTGCATATCAACCTCATGGCGGGCGTGCAGATGAACGCTCTGTTCGCCTGCGTGCTCGGGGGATTCCAAACGTTCTACGGCGCGGTTGTCGCCGCATTCATACTGGGCGTGGGCAAAAATCTGCTGGTGTACTTCGTATCGGATAGCTGGGGGGAGCAAATTCTCTTCGTGCTGGTGCTCGTGGTGCTTGCCGTGCGCCCCGTCGGGCTTTTCGGTAAGAAGTACATCAAGAAAGTATAAGGAGGGCGCAGCAATGGATCACGGCATACATTCCGGCAAATTCGGCAGGCTCGTTCGCAATCCGTATCTTC
>JAEWWD010000042.1 GCA_023396535.1 Bacillota bacterium | reverse complement strand
CTGGTGCTTTCTGAACCAAGTGTTTTTTTTTGCCGGCAATGCTTCACAGAATTCATCGCAAAGGAGAGATACCCATGCTCAAAAACCGGAACCTGATTGCGCCAAGCGACTTTACCATTGAAGAGATCGAGGAAGTACTGGAGCTTGCGGAACGTATCATTCAACAACCGGCCAATTATGTGGAGGCCTGCAAGGGCAAGCTGCTTGCAAGCCTTTTTTATGAGCCCTCCACCCGGACGAAGTTCTCTTTCGACGCCGCCATGCTGCGCCTGGGCGGCCAGACGATAGGTTTCTCGGATCCTGCCACCTCCAGCGCCGCAAAAGGGGAAACGGTGGCCGACAACGCGCGTACGGTATCCAAATACGCGGATCTCATCGTGGTGCGCCATCCCAAAGAGGGCACGGCGCGGCTGATCAGCCAGTACGCCGACTGCCCCGTCATCAACGCGGGCGACGGCGGGCACCACCACCCCACGCAGACGCTGACGGACCTTTTGACCATCCGCAACTACAAAAAGTCCTTCGACGGCCTGACGGTAGGCGTATGCGGCGACCTGAAATTCGGCCGCACCATACACTCGCTGGTCACCTGCCTCTCGCGGTACGGCAATGTCCGCTTCCTGTTCATATCGCCCGAGGAACTATCGATGCCCTCCTACATAAAGGAAGAGCTCGCGCAGCACAACGTCCCCTACACCGAAACGGACGACCTCGAAGGGTGCATATCACAGCTCGACATACTCTACATGTCCCGCGTGCAGCGCGAGCGGTTCATCAGCGAAGAGGAATATCTCAGATTGAAGGACTTCTTCATACTCACCAAGTCGAAAATGGCGCTCGCCAAGAGCGACATGATCGTCATGCATCCGCTGCCCCGCGTCAATGAAATCTCCACCGAGGTGGACGCGGATAAGCGCGCCGTCTACTTCGAGCAGGTACGCTTCGGCATGTATGTGCGCATGGCGCTCATCATGAAACTGCTCGGCGTGGAATAAGCCCCGTATAACCGTATACCGACAGGAGGTAACAGTATGATCAACGTATCCAAACTGAAAAAAGGCATCGTCATCGACCATATCCGCGCAGGACATGGTTACAAGATATTCCAGCAGCTTGGGCTGGACCAACTCGAGGACGTCGTGGTGCTCATGCGCAATGTACAAAGCACCAAAATGGGCCGCAAGGATCTCATCAAAATCGAAACGGATCTCGAACTTAATTTCGACGTGCTCGGTCTCATCGATCCGGGCGTGACCATCTCCTTCGTGGAAGAGGGCGAGCGGGTCAACAAGATCAAGCTGTCGCCGCCGCAAGAAGTCAAGGGCATACTCACCTGCAAAAATCCCCGCTGCATCACCAACCAGGAACACATCGAGAACGTGACGTTCCGTCTGGTGGACGCGAGCAGAAACGAGTACGCCTGCGAATACTGCGACGCGCGCACGCACCTGTAAGGGTGGCCGCCATGATCGTGCAATATCGAAACGCCCGTCTTGTGGACGCCATGGGCGACCGCTTCGGCGACCTCTATACCGAGGACGGCGTCATACGTTATTGCGGCGAAGCGACGCAACAGCGCAGCGACGTGCAGGTTGACCTCTGCGGCCGCGTACTGATGCCCGCGTTTATCGATCTGCACTGCCATTTGCGCGATCCCGGTTACCCGCAGAAAGAAACCATGGAAACGGGGATGCGCGCGGCCCTCAAAGGCGGTTACGCCATGCTTTGCGCCATGGCAAACACCAATCCCGTCTGCTCCACGCCGGAGCTGGTGCAGAAAAACCATGAGACGGCCGCCGCGCTGCGCCTGTGCCGCCTCATGCAGGCGGCCGCCGCCGGGGAAAACCTGGATGACGCGGTCCCTACGGATTACGCGGCGCTGAGCAAAGTAACCGGCATGCTGACCAACGACGGCAAAACCATATTCTCAGACGACTTCATGCGCAACCTGCTCCTTGCGAGCAAGCAGTACGGCTTCCTCATCAGCACGCACTGCCAGCCGGAGCGGCGCATTGTCGCGAGGGATATCGAGCTGGTGCGCGAGGTTGGCGGCAACCTGCACATAGGGCACATCAGCCGGACGGAAACGGCGGATATGATACGCCAGGCCAAGAAGGAAGGACTGAAGCTGACCTGCGAGGTTACGCCGCACCATCTGTTCGGGTACGACGACGACTACCGCGTCAACCCGCCGCTTCGCACCAAAGCGGATACACAAGCCCTCGTCGAAGCCCTGCGCGACGGCACGGTGGATTGCCTCTCGACAGACCACGCGCCGCACACGCCGGAGGACAAGGCGGCGGGCATGGCGGGCATTTCCAACATCGAATACGCCGTACAGATATTCCTTCAGGTATTTCACGACAACGGCATTCCTCTGACGCGTCTCTCCGAGCTCGCCTCCTTCAACCCGGCGCGCCGGCTCGGCAAAAAGGCGGGCGTGCTGGCGGCGGGATACCCCGCCGATCTCGTGATACTGGAGCCGGACGGCGAATACTTTATCCGCCGCACCGACATGATTTCCAAATCCAACAACACGCCCTTCGACGGCCGCAGGGTACGCGGGCGTATCATACGAACCATTGTGGAAGGAGAAACGCGCTATGAGCATGGACAGACTCTCTAAGGATGTAATCAGGAAGGGGCCCGTCTGCGTGGGTCTGGATACGCAATATTCCTTCCTGCCCGAATACCTTAAACGGCGGGACGCCTCGGCGGGCGAAAAGATATTCGAGTTCAACCGCAAAATTATTGACGCCGTGCACGAAGACGCAGGCTGTTTTAAGGTGCAGGTCGCGTGTTACGAGGCGCTGGGTCTTGACGGCATGAAGGCGTTCGCGGATACGGTGCGGTATGCCCGCAGCAAAGGCAGCATCGTCATCTCCGACGTGAAGCGAGGGGATATCTCCTCCACTGCCGCACAGTACGCGCAGGGGCATTTTACCGGCGATTTTGAAACGGACATCATCACCGTCAACGCCTATATGGGCGAGGACGCGATATCCCCTTACTATCCGTATCTGGAAAAGGGCAAGGGGCTGTTCGTGCTCGTGAAAACCTCCAATCCCAGCTCCAAGGACTTTCAGGATCTCGACACCGGCGGACTGACCCTGTACCAGCGCATGGCGCAGAAGGTGTCCGCGTGGGGATCACAGTTCATGGGCGGGAGCGGCTTCACCGCCATAGGCGCGGTCACCGGGCTGACTTACCCGGAGGAATTCGAGCTCATTCGCGATCTCATGCCGCACACGTTCCTGCTCATCCCCGGCTACGGCGCGCAGGGCGGCACAGGCAAGGATATCGCGACATTCTTCAAAGGCGGCCTGCGCGGCGTAGTCAATTCCTCGCGCGGACTCATCACCGCCCACAAGGGCAAGTCCGAAGAGGAAGGCTTTGAAGCGCATGTGCGCGACGCCGTGCGCGCCATGCGGGAGGATATCCTGCAATGGCTGTAACGGAAGCGATAATCATCGAAAATGTGCGCATCGCCGAGGGAATCTGGCGCATGCGGCTTACTGGCGCGCCGCAGGGAAAGCCCGGGCAGTTCGTCATGCTGCGCATACCCGGCGCGTTGGACCCTTTCCTGGGCAGGCCCATCAGCCTGAATGACAGCGAGGGCGACGAACTGACGCTGCTGTATCAGGTCGTCGGGCACGGAACCGCGGTATTTTCCACGCTGCGGCCGGGACAGGCCATGGACGTGCAGGGGCCTTATGGCAACGGCTTCCCGCTCATTCCCGGCGCCGCCGTCGTGATCGGCGGCGGCATAGGAACAGCCCCCCTGTATCTGCTGGTGAAACGGCTGCGCGAAGAAGACCCAAAAAGGCGCATCGACGTATACCTCGGCTTTCGCGAGGAAGCGTATGGCGTGGATGACTTCAAAACCTATGCGGACAACGTGCACGTCAACATCGGCGGGTTCGTGACCAAGGACGTGGATTTTTCCCGAAACGCCACTTATTACGCCTGCGGTCCCTCCCCCATGCTGCGCGCCGCCGCGCAGGACGCGCAAGCTAAAAACGCCCGCCTGTACGTATCGCTGGAGCGGCACATGGCCTGCGGCGTTGGCGCCTGTCTCGGCTGCACCTGCAAGACGGCGCGGGGTTCAAAACGCGTCTGCAAGGACGGGCCTGTGTTCGACTATACGGAGGTGCTGCATGTCCTGTAATCCTTTACAGACGGAACTGCTGGGCGTAACGCTCAAAAACCCCGTCATCGCAGCTTCCGGCACGTTCGGCTTCGGCCATGAATACGCGGAGCTGTTCGACGTATCCCGATTGGGCGGCGTCAGCGGCAAGGGGCTTACCTTGCATGGCAGCGCCGGCAACGACGGCATACGCCTCATGGAAACCCCGGCGGGCATGCTCAACAGCATCGGGCTGGAAAACCCGGGCGTAGAGCGCTTTGTGAAGGAAGAGGCGCCGTATATGCGCAGCTTGGGATGCGCCGTTATCGCCAACCTCGGCGGGCACAGCACGGAGGATTATCTCACCGGCGCGCGCATGCTCAACGACGCGGATATCGACATACTGGAGCTCAACATTTCCTGCCCCAACGTGAAGGCGGGCGGCATGGCGTTCGGCCTGCTGCCGGAATGCGCGGCGGATATCACGCGGCGCGTGAAAGAAGTATCGCGGCACCCGCTGATGGTAAAGCTGACCCCCAACGCGCCGGATCTCGTCGCCGTCGCGCGCGCGTGCGAAGAAGCGGGCGCGGGCGCGCTGAGCCTCGTCAACACGTTCCTCGGCATGGCCATCGACGTCGCGCATAAGCGCCCCGTGTTCGACAATATATACGCGGGCCTCTCCGGCCCGGCCATACTGCCCATTGCGCTACGGATGGTGCACCAGGTATGCAAGGCCGTGCGCATCCCCGTCGTGGGCATGGGCGGCATCGCGACCGCGCGGGACGCGCTGGCATTTCTGATGGCGGGCGCGTATGCCGTACAGGTTGGCTCCATGACGTTCGCGCAGCCGCGCGCCATGCTGGACATCATAGACGGACTTATGGCATACTGCAAAGAGAATAGTCTATACAACATCAGTGAAATCCGAGGCATCGTATAGGAGGAATTATGTCGGACAATCTTTCCATTATGAAACAATGCGAAGCGTTTCTCGAGGGGCATTTCCTGCTTTCCTCCGGGCTGCACAGCGGCGGCTACTGCCAGTGCGCCAAGCTTCTTCGCTTCCCCGACCTCGCGGAAGAAGTATTAAAAACCGTCGTCGAACAGGTGAAAGGCCTGGGCGTCACCAAGGTGTGCGGACCCGCCATGGGCGGCGTCATCGTATCCTACGAGCTTGCGCGCCAGCTTGGCGTGGAAAGCATATTCACAGAGCGCAAGGACGGCGAAATGCAGCTTCGGCGTGGCTTTTCCGTAGGCCCCGGCGATAAAATACTCATCGCCGAAGACGTCGTCACCACCGGCAAATCCACGATGGAGACGGTGAAGGTACTCGAAGAAATGGGAGCGGAGGTCATAGGCGCGGCCTGCATCGTGGACAGACGCGCGGCTGACTGCGCATTCAAACTGCCCGTGTACCCGGCGCTCAAGCTGGATATCAAGACGTACGATCCTTCACAATGCCCCCTCTGCGCCGAAGGGAAATTAAAGCTTGAAAAGCCCGGCAGCCGCGAAACGCTCAAGCTATCGTAACTAAAAATTCATTTTTGGTTTGATGTTTAAGCGTAACCCGCCGTATAAAACCCAGAAAGCGACAAATACTACTCCTGCATCCAAAATTGCATGGCATACAGGAGGGTATTCACTTGAAGGCAACAGGAATAGTTAGGCGTATAGATGAGTTGGGGCGCGTAGTCATTCCCAAGGAAATCCGGCGTACGCTCCGCATACGCGAGGGTGATCCTCTCGAGATATTCACAGACCGCGAAGGCGAGGTTATCCTGAAGAAGTATTCGCCCATAGGCGAGCTGAACGACTTTTCGCGCGAGTATGCGGCGGCAATGCACCAGAATCTTGGTCATATCGCGGCCATCTGCGATAAGGACGTTGTGATCACCGTGGCGGGCGCAAGCAGGCGCGAGCTGATGGACAAGGCTATCCATGAGGACGTGGAGCAGGTCATGCAGTCTCGTACCAAGGTGATGCGCTCGGCAGTCAAAGGCGAAGAGCTTTTGAATATCATCGCAAACGACGAGGAGAACCAGCCGTACCGCGCGCAGGTCATCGTCCCCATACTGGCCGAAGGCGACGCCATAGGCGCTGTGATGCTGCTCTCGCGCGAACCGGATGTCGTGATGGGCCCCATGGAGATGAAAATCGCGGAGACCGCCGCAAGCTTTATTGGGAAACAAATGGAGCAATAGCGCAAAGCGAAAACGACCGATAAAAAAGCGGGAGGCCTGCCTCCCGCTGTGTGTTTTTCAGGCTTTATCGCATTATGCGCCAGGGATCCGGCGGGCAGTATTCAAGCCCCGGTGGGTACCTCGCATAATATCCAAGGCCGCATACTCTCATTTTTATACTACGGGTATAATAGGCAAACAAGTATTTCCGTGTTATAGTAAACGTAGAAATTTGAGCGAGTGCGCTCGGAAAGGAAAAGCAATGTTGCAGGCAAGTTATTTGTATTGTGAACGCACTTTTTTTAATCTGTCCCATAAACTTGATCGGGATAGTCATTTTTCGCGCTCATATGAAGATAACGCTACGCTGTGCAGCAAAGGAAAGTCCTAACCGGGCGATTTGAAGCATAAAGCAACAGCCGCTTGTCTCGTATGAGGCGGGCGGTTTTTTGTTAGCTGGCGGAGGAGAAAATATGAATGTCATAGAGATCAAAGGCAAAATCAACACGGCAGTCTGTTATGCGAAAGTAATCGAGGATGAAGCAGTCGAGCAGATTCGCAGAATGTGCGACTATGAGTTTACGCAAGGCAGCCGTATCCGTATCATGCCGGACGTCCATGCTGGCAAGGGCTGTACGATCGGCACCACCATGACCGTGCATGAAAAGGCTGTCCCAAACATCGTAGGTGTGGATATCGGCTGTGGCATGTACACCGTGAACCTTGGAAATATCGAGATCGATATGGAACGGCTGGACGAAGCTGCGCACTATGTCCCTTCCGGCAAGAATGTGTGGGAGGGGCGTCAGGAACATTTCGATCTGGCTGCTCTTTGCTGCTTCCGGAGCCTCAGGGATAGCAAGCGTCTCGAAAGAAGCCTCGGCACCCTGGGCGGCGGCAACCACTTTATCGAGATAGACCGCGCAGCCGACGGAACAAATTATCTTGTCATCCACAGCGGCAGCCGTAACCTCGGAAAGCAGGTCGCGGAATACTATCAGGCTCTGGCCGTCGATCTGCACAAAGGCAAAGAAACCTACTTTGCCCAAAGGGACGCCATCATTGCGGAGTATAAGGCGACCGGAAGTCGTGAAAAAATACAGGCGGCTTTGAAGGAACTCAAATGGACTGGCCGAGAAGCCACCGTTCCGGAAGATCTGTGCTTTGTATATGGAACCTATTTTGAGGATTATCTCCACGATGTAAATATCTGTCAGGGTTTCGCAAAAAGGAACCGCGAAAAGATCGCTGAAGTGCTGCTTGCAAGAACAGGCATGACCGGAAGCGATGCGTTCCACACCGTTCATAACTACATCGATACCGATGAGATGATTCTGCGCAAAGGCGCTATCGCGGCGCACGATGGCGAAAAGGTATTGATACCCATTAACATGCGGGACGGAAGCGTCCTGGCTGTCGGCAAAGGAAACCCGGAATGGAATTACTCCGCGCCCCATGGCGCCGGAAGGCTCATGTCCAGAACTGCCGCAAGAGCCAGCCTAAATCTGGATGAATATCGCAAAGAGATGGAAGGGGTCTATACAACCTCCGTCAATGAAGCAACTATCGATGAAGCGCCTATGGCATATAAGTCGCTGGAGGACATCATAGATGTCATCCGCGACGCCGTAGATGTCATTGATGTTATGAAGCCCATCTATAACTTTAAGGCAAACTAAGCCGGTTCTCCATCCGGCTTAGTGCCGGAACAGGAGAAGAAAATGAACAACATACCGGCCATCGATATGATCAAGACCGGACAAAACATTACTGCACTGCGGTTACAGGCAGGGCTGTCTGTAAAGGATTTGCAGAACATCTTCGGGTTCGCCACTCCGCAGGCAATTTACAAGTGGCAGCATGGAACGGCGATGCCGACCATCGACAATATGGTCGTGCTAGCGGCGGTGCTGCATGTAAGGATTGATGATATCCTGGTTTATTGTGACGCCTTTTGCATCCAAATAGGCGCATAAACACGGCTCCTTTGGGAGCCGCCCCGGTCCCTTCGTCTAATGGTTAGGACACCGGCCTTTCACGCCGGCAATATCGGGTTCAAATCCCATAGGGATCACCATAAGCCTTCATAGCCAATTGGTAAGGCAGCTTGCAGCGGAGTAAGCGGGGCTCGATTAAGAGGCTGTTCAAATTAATCAGAATATCCCCCGCTACCCGCTGCATAGTTATGGATGGATACCCAAGCGGCCAAAGGGAGCAGACTGTAAATCTGCCGTCTTAAACGACTACGGTGGTTCAAATCCACCTCCATCCACCATTCCGACTTATTAAAGCGCAACATCCTCTTGCTGCAAATTTCTCACTTGCGCCAATGCACTTGACAGCCGCTCGCGGCATACAGTATGATAATTTGAAAGGCAATGACGGAAAAAGAGTACCCGCCACGCAACCCCACAGAGAGGGCAGGCCGGAAACGGCTGCAAGCCTGCCCGGGCGTTCGCCGCGGAGAAGTGCGTTTCCATAGCCGCCCGTGACAAAGGGGGACTCCCAAGTATCGCGGGACGTATGCCGCGTTAAGGCGAAAAGCGGGGTTTTCCTTAAGCAGGGATACCCAAGCAAAGTGGAACCGCGGAGCACATCCGTCTTTGTAGCGAGACAGATGTGTTTTTTTGTTACCCGCAGGAAGTCCTGCATGATATCAGAACGGGGGGAATGCCAATGTTCAAAACACTGAAAAGCGATATCCAGTGCATCCTGCAGCGTGATCCCGCGGCGCGCACGACGCTGGAGGTATTCCTGTGTTACCCGGGCTTTCACGCCGTTCGCTCGCACAGAGTGGCGTATTTTCTGCATACGCACCGCATGAAGCTGCTCGCACGCATTTTATCCAACATCAACCGATTTTTTACGGGTATCGAAATACATCCGGGCGCAAAAATAGGTCAGCGGCTGTTCATCGACCATGGCAGCGGCGTCGTGATAGGTGAAACGACGGAGATAGGCGACGACGTTACGATATACCAGGGCGCGACTCTTGGCGGCACCGGCAAAGAAACGGGCAAGCGCCACCCCACCATTGGCAACCATGTCATGATCGCGAGCGGAGCACGTGTGCTCGGCCCCATCATGGTGGGCGACTACGCCAAGGTAGGCTCGGGCGCGGTGGTGCTCAAGGACGTGCCGCCCTGCGCGACTGTGGTGGGGGTACCCGGCCATGTAGTGAAGATATGCCCCTGCCCTCTTTCCGTACCGTCGCCGGAAGGTTGCGCTTTGAAGGAAACCTGCAATAACAGGGCCAACTGCCCCGCGAGTCTGGGCGAAGCTGTCACTCCCTGCATTGCCCGTCCGGCCGCCGCGCCCGGCGAAGAGGGCGTGGATCTCGACCAGGTACATCTGCCCGACCCTGTCGAGCTGGAGATGGCGCGCCTTAGAGATCGCATCAAGGCGCTGGAAGACGCCATGGATGGCCTGAAAAAACAGGATTGACAGAATAAATGCAAATTTGTAGTTGACAACGTCCCGTCCGGGGCATACAATAACAAACAAGCAAAACCGACGAGTAAGAAGAGTAGGCACCGGGATAGCTTACAGAGAGCCGTGATGGTGGAAAGCGGCAGCGAATACCTTTGCTGAATGGACTTATGAGGGCAGCCGAACAGGCCTTGCGGCCTTAGTAGTAGCTGACGGCGCTCCCCTCCGTTATCATGGGGGAAGACCTGTGTTGGCAGGTTTTTGAGCGGGCGCTTTCAGCGTCAAATCGGGTGGCACCGCAGAAGCAGTTTAAGCTTTTGTCCCAATGAACAGGGGACAAAGGCTTTTTTTATACCAAAAAATCCGGATTATGAAAGGAGCAACCGCCATGACACGCATTCCGCATCGTTTCTACTTGACCGAGGATCAGCTCCCGCAGCAGTGGTACAATCTGCGCGCGGATATGCCCGAGCAGCCCGCGCCCATGCTCATCCCCGGCATATTCAAGCCGGCGACGGAGCAGGATCTTTACCCCGTATTCTGCGAGGCGCTCGCGCACCAGGAAATGGACGAAAAAACACGCTATATCGATATCCCCGGCCCCGTTATGGATTTGTACCGGGTATACCGCCCCTCCCCGCTCGTGCGCGCGTACAATCTGGAAAAAGAGCTGGATACGCCCGCGAAAATCTATTTCAAATTTGAGGGCAACAACACCTCCGGCAGCCACAAGCTGAATTCGGCCGTTGCGCAGGCATACTATGCCAAAGCGCAGGGACTCAAAGGGCTTACCACCGAAACGGGCGCGGGCCAGTGGGGCACGGCGCTCTCGGAAGCATGCTCCTACTTCAAAATGCCGCTGACTGTTTTCATGGTCAAGATATCCAGCATACAGAAGCCGTACCGCAAGGCCATCATCGAAAGCTTTGGCGCGGATCTCATCCCAAGCCCCAGCAATGCCACCAACGCGGGCCGTGCCATACTTGCGGAAGACCCGGAAAACATGGGTTCCCTCGGTTGCGCCATTTCCGAAGCCGTCGAGAAGGCTGTGACGACGGACGGGTATCGCTATGTGCTCGGCTCCGTGCTCAATCAGGTGCTGCTGCATCAAAGCATCATTGGCCTCGAAGCCAAGCAGGCCATGGACATACTCGGCGAATACCCAGATATCGTCATCGGCTGCGCGGGCGGCGGCAGCAACCTCGGCGGGCTCGTCGCGCCGTACATGCGGGATAAACTGCTGGGGAAGTCGAATTTGCGCATCATCGCCGTGGAGCCCGCCTCCTGCCCCTCCTTCACGCGCGGCAAATACGCGTACGATTTCTGCGATACCGGCAAAATCACGCCGCTCGCGAAGATGTACACGCTGGGCTGCACGTTCCAGCCTTCCGCCAACCACGCGGGCGGGTTGCGGTACCACGGCATGGCCCCCATACTTTCCAAGCTGTATCATGACGGCTACATGGAGGCCGTCGCCGTGGAGCAGCGCCGCGTGTTCGACGCCGCCACGCTGTTCGCCCGCTGCGAAACCATACTGCCCGCTCCCGAGAGCGCGCACGCCATCCGCACCGCCATCGACGAGGCGCTGCGCTGCCGCGAAACAGGCGAAGCGAAGACCATACTGTTCGGCCTTTCCGGTACGGGCTATTTCGATATGACGGCGTACATGAGCTACCAGAGCGGGGAAATGACGGATTACATTCCCACCGACGAAGAGCTGGAGCGCGGCTTCGCAGGGCTGCCGCCCGTCCCCGCGGAGCTTGCATAACGCTTCCTTCCAACGAGCTCATTATTCGCGGCACCACCGCGCCGCCACGGGAATAGATATATCAAGCCAACAGACCCGGCGCGCCTGACGCGCCGGGTCTGTTTTGTTTGCGCCTGACGCTGGTTGCACCAGACCGGCGCGTTGCATGCCCAAATATGGACATGTGTGCAGTCGTGTGATACTATAAAATCAATCAGTTCAATAGGAGATGCTTATGCAAAATATTGCGATCCCCGGGGTCTTCCCCGGTGTCGTCGCCCTGCTCCTGGCGTTGACCGCCGTGCGAGGCTATTTCAGCTACAAGAAAGGCAATGACAAACGTTACAGAACCAGCATGATTTTATGCACGATAGGCGCCGCACTGTTTGCTCTTACGGCCATATTCCAGTTGATTAACCCATAGAGCAGTACTTTTCGGCAGTACTATCTCCATATCGCATATCGAACAGGCATGTTTGGGGGAGGTGTCCGTATGCTAATGGGGGAATTCAAACAGGAACTCATGAAGGTAAACAACCGGGTGAATATGGAAGTATTCAGCCAGGGGCTTAAAAATCAAAAGGTTGAAGTGGTCAACGACAAAGTGCTGATTATTGCCCACAACAACCGTGTCAAGGTGCTTTCCGTCGTGGACAGAACCGATATGGTCACCACGCGGATGATGGACCTAGCGCTGATCAAAGAATTTAAGGATCGGTTTGTTGTAGCGTTTGAGGAACACTTCGGCGTTGGCGTACTGACGCATATGAAGGATTATGATCCAAAGCTTGAGATATCCATCAGCGTTACCGTGCTGGAAGCGCCGCTGGAAGATCTTCTGCCTTTGATGCAAAAAAGAATGAATGTCGAATAAGTTTGAATCTTGACATTTTCGTGAAGTCTGTATATGATGTAACAAAGTATTGATGTTTTGAATGAATTCCATAAGCTAAACTGGTAACCCAATGTAACCCCACAATTGAATATACGGGTGAGTAAGGAACTCCCGGGTCAATCAAGAAATCCTCCTGCGTTTTTCGGCTGGGAAGGGTTTATGATAAAGGCCGAAAAGTTGAGAGCCGAGTTCAACCGCAAATTTTCAGATGACGTACGCATCTGGACATTTGCGGTTTTTTATGTTTCGGAAAGGAGGGGTAAAGACTTCTCTCGTTGCATCGCATCCAAGAAACCACAAGGAGGCACAGTTATGTCGTATTGCGTGAGAGACGTACTGCAAGCCCTGGATGAACTATCCGGGGGGCGGTGTGTCAAGACAAGCGCAGATTGGTCGAAAAACCCATTTGTCGTAACCAAGTCATCGGATATCCCCGGTAAGGCTGTTACCGAAACGCCCGGCCTGGTGTGGGGAGACCCGGACATGCCGGTAAAAAAGATCGCGGTTATGATGACGCTTACGGAAAGCGCCATAGAGCTTGCCGCAGCTACGGGTGTGAACGCGATGGTCGCCCATCACCCCATTGCGGACGCCGCGAATTCCGGCGGCGTATTGATTAAGTACTATTTAGGCATATACGGACTGGCCGCATTTGAATTGCACGAAGCTTTTCATGGCCTTCATCCGGGCATCGCCTATCTGCACGGTCATAAGCCATTCTACGTGAACGTTGCGTATGACAGTATACCCGGGAACATCGTCTACCTCGGCGACGCGCTGCCCGAGATCCATACGGTGGGAGACATGATAGACCGGCTGGACAAGCTCATGCATGTCAGCGTAGCCGAGCAAATGCTCGAAGCGGAGAAAACCATACGCAATTGCTGTGATATAGCGGAAACAAGCCTTGCCGCCCGATGCAGAATACTTGTCGGCAAGCGGGAAAACCCCATGAAGCGCGTGATCCATATGTTCCCCCACACCGGTTTCACCGCCAAACACCTGGAAACGCTGGTGAAGGAAAACCCGGATATGGATACCCTGATCGCCAGCATCAGCAGGGTATATCCCGGACACGAGCTGATTGCAAAAGCGGACGAACTGGGGCTTAACTTCGTATGCGGCAATTCTCACGCGCTGGAGATATTTGAAAACGGCTTACCGCTCGCCTATGCCCTCAAATCGCATTTGCCTGAGGCCGAGATCGTCATTTTCCGCGAACGGGTCACCAGCACGCCTGTTGAGCAATTCGGCTCCCCTGAAATCAAAGAGTACGCGAAAACCATGGCCAGCACCTATCTTAAATAAATCATAATAAGGAGGCCCAATCCATGTCTGACGAAAAGAAAGTTGAAAGCACTGCTCAAGAGACGACGGAACAAAAGGCAAATGCGTCGAAAGCCGGAGCAGCACAGGAGCCCGGCGGGGATATTCTGCGCATGCAAACCAAAAACATGCCGAAAATGACCATCGTCGGGCTATGTCTGTTTGCCGCGGCGATGCTGGCGCTGTTTTTCGCCCCGAATTCGCTGAACGTGGGATTCCAGGCGATGGTAAAGCGCGCGCATCCGGTCGTCATCGAGACTGGTATTCTCAGCACCATGTCGGTATCCATCGTGATCAGCGTTATCATGGGCAGGGTACTGGAGAGACTGGGCTTTACCGATGCATTGATGCGCCTTTTCATGCCCATCGGCAAGCTGCTCAAGTTCAATGCCGCCGTGCTGATCCCCGCAATTTATAACATTCTGGGCGACATCAACGCCGCAGGCCGTATTGCAGGCCCCATCCTGGTCAAATCCAAGGCTACGCTGGATGAGAAAAAGCTCGCAATATTCACGATGGTACAGTCGGAACAGTCCTTCTCGACTTTCATGCTGGGACTTGGCTGCTTGACGCTGGCCGGCGCGCGCGTGTTCGCGGTCGTAGTCATCGCCATATTCCTGCCGTTGTTCATTTGCCCGCTGATTGGCCGTTATCTTCTGTATAAGGATTGCAAACCCGTAGAGATCGAAGATCTGCCCATATTCACGCCCAACACGCCGTTCCTCAACAGCGTGTTTGCCGCTGGCCAGGAAGGTATGAATACCCTGTTCTTCCTGGTACTCCCCGCGTTCGCCGTCGTGTTTGGTTTGATTGGCCTGCTGGAAAATATCGGCGTTTGGCAGTATGTGCAGAACGCGCTCGTCGCTATGCTCAACTTCCTTAACATCGATTCGAACAGCGGTCTTTTGAGCATTATGGCTTCGCCGACGCTGGCCATGACCAAGCTGGTCGATTATGCCGCCACCATTGACCCCAAACTGGTCATAGGTTCCTTCGTTCTGGGCGCCTCCGGCTTCCCGCTTTCCGTCATTATTGGGCAGATCCCTCTGATCTGGTCCAACAGCTGCGAAATGAAACCTGCCGATGCGCTCAAGCCCGCGCTGATCGGCATCGTGTTCCGTATTCTGACCGCCGGTTTTGTCGCCACCGTGTTGGGCGGCTTGCTGATAGGCTGACGCTAGCCTCCTCTAGCGCCAAGTACAAAACGTTTGCAGGGTTGTTCTCAGATGTCACTGGTCTGAGAACAGCCCTGCGTATTTTTAATAAGTCTCTATTTAGGATCGCAAATGCCGTATCAAACGGCAACGGCCTCCTCCATATCGAATAAACCGGAAAGGGACTCCAGATAAACGTAGAACTGCCCCCTCCCATTCCAGTGGACTCTGGTCTGTAACAGGGAAACAGGCAACGTGCGGCCGTCTACCGCTACGCGAAGCGTATAGTAGGTTTGCAATTCGCCCTGAGACAAAATAGCGTTGTTATGAATGAAGAGCGTCAGGCCTTCGAGTGAATCCACCTGCGCAGGTTCTCCCGGGATGCCGGCATAAGCAGTCAGATCCGGCTGATAGGTATGTACGGCGCGCCGGCCAGTGGCTGCGACGACTGAATCAGGGAACAGCATGCCGTTGTAGTCGAACACATCCTCGCCCCTTGAGGCTTGAATAACCCGCCCATCCTGCCTCAATTCCATCTCAATACGGCTTTGCGACGTAAAATGCTGTGTTTTTCCGGCGATCAGTTCAACGATCATCTTCATAATATCAACCTCCAAGCCCTTATGCCATACAGTATGGCGCAGCGCCGAAGAAGGTTCATGCACAGGCGGGCTGCCGACAAAAGCCTGCCGCCATAAGAAAAATCCTCCGTTTATATTCGGAGGATTTTGAAAATGAATATGAAACCGGAAATTCCGGATTAACGATCGCCTATGATTTGCGCAAACGCGGATACGGCATATTCGACATCCGCGCGCGACACGTCGTTGGAGGTGACGAAACGGAATTCGCGCCCGGACGCCCCGTTGATCTTGACGCCGCGCTCCAGCATTCGCGCCTGTACGGCATCCAGCAACTCCTGCGGCCTGTCCGCCTCGAAGAATACCATATTGATCTGTACGGCGGGCAGATCCACGGTCACGCCGTCGATATTCTGCAGGAGCTCCGCCATATAGCGGGCGTTTTCATGGTCCTCCTTCAGGCGCTTTGTCATATCCGTCAGAGCCAGTATGCCCGCGGCGGCCAGTATCCCGGCCTGCCGCATGCCGCCGCCGAGCATTTTGCGGTATTTGCGCGCCCGCTCGATGAACGCGCGCGGCCCCGCGATGACGGTCCCCACCGGCGCGCACAATCCCTTGGACAGGCAGCAGGATACGGAGTCCGTGTATTGCGTGAGGGCGCGGACGTCCACATCCAGCGCGGCGGCCGCGTTGAAAAGGCGCGCCCCGTCGAGATGTACGGGGATGCCATGCCGCTTTGCTGTGGCGTAAACCTCCGCCATCGTCTCTTCCTTAACCACGCGGCCGTTGGACAGCGCGTTCTCCATGCAGATGAGCGATGTGGGCGGCTCGTGGATGTCCTCCGAGCGAATGGCGCGCTCTATCATGGCGGCATCGGGTATGCCTCCCGGGAATTTCAGCTGGCGCAGCGTAACGCCGGAAAGTACGGCCGCCGCACCGACTTCGTGCACAAAAATATGCCCTTCGTCGCCGAGTATGACCTCATCCCCGCGCGACGTATGCGTCATCAGGCAAAGCTGGTTCCCCATCGTGCCTGAAGCTACAAACAACGCGGCCTCTTTGCCCAGCATCTGTGCCGCCAGCTCTTCAAGCCTGATCACGGTAGGGTCATCCCGGTACACGTCGTCGCCCACTTCGGCTGTAGCCATGGCCTGGCGCATAGCCTCAGTCGGCTGTGTAACGGTGTCGCTTCTCAAATCAATATAGCGCATGTCGCTCCTTCTTTCTTTATCCATTCATTTTCTATTCGTACTCAGACCGATGTCCGCGGTTTTTGCAGTATCCGTCACAGCACATCCTGATCCTGGTCGCCGCCCAGCAGGCTCGGCCGTGCGGCGCCCGGCTGATCCATATCCCGCCGGAACATCGCGTAACGGCCTTTCCCTTGCCGCTTCGCCCGGTATAGCGCCGAGTCCGCGTTCTGGAAAAGCTGATCTATGCCCACGCCGTCCTCAGGATACGCGGCGGCGCCAATACTGCAGCGGATGTAGTACCCCAGTTCCTTGTCTGGGCCCGTAGCGGCAAACGCCTGCATCAGGGAAACCGCCTGCGATTCCAACTGCGTACGGCTGTTGACGTTCTTCAGGAATACGAGGAATTCGTCGCCGCCGATACGCCCTACGATATCCGTCGACCGGAACTGCATGCGCAGCTTATCCGCGACGGCGGCAAGCACCGCATCGCCATAGAGGTGCCCCCGGGTATCGTTGATCTCTTTAAAGTTATCGACATCCAGCACCATCAGCCCGTGCACGCCTCCCGCGCCTGCAGTCTCCAGGAACTGGCGGATCATATGATGCGTGGTTTCCTTGTTATACAGATTGGTCAGCGCATCCTGCTGCGCCTTCTGCCGCAGCCATGCGGCTTCGCGCTTCTGCGAATCGATATTGGTGATCTTGCCGAGCGCGCGGGCGGGCTTTCCCTTGCTGTCAAGCAGTATCGCGATCAGCAGCCGGCACCAGATATATGTGCCGTCCGCCCTTCGAAACCGCAGTTCCTCTTTCATCAGGCGTTTGCCTGCCTTTATACCCTCGTATATGGCGGCAAACTTCTGCTCATCGTCCGGGTGAACCCGGCTGAGATATTCGCTGTTCCACTGCACTACATTATAGCCCAGCAGCTTATGGAAGTTCTCGTTCGCCTCAATAAGCATTTCCGGCAGGGATATTTCAAATATGACGTCGTCGGATTCTCGCGCGACAATACGATAGCGCTCCTCCAGCCAGGCGAGACGGTTGCGCTCCTCCTGTACAAGACGGCGCTCCCTTCCCCAGATGCTGAATAAAAACGCCAGCATCAACAAAAATCCTATCAATATTGCGACATTGAGCGTTACCAGACTTCTCCCCGAAAAAGCGTGTTCCTGCCGAACGATATCCTGAGAGACGGCGCCAAGCAACGTCCAGTTATTAATTCCCAGGGGAATTGCCGTCAGGTAATAAGAATCGGCTCCCTTGCCCAGCGCATAGATATCCCCCGCCGTCGACGTTGACGGTTTATCCGTATCGATGGGGCGCAAATCGTTCAAAGAAGCCTTGGCGGAATTTTCCGCCAACAAACCGTGCGTCTTCCACCAATCCCTCTCCTCCTCGGGGATGGATATTACCGTGTGATCGGCGTCTATGACCATGCGATACCCTTCGCGCAGCACGCTGTTTGAGAGCATCACATCGCTCAACTGCGCGGCTTCCGCCGTACAGCCCAGCGCTGCAACAACCGCACCGTCGCGTATGACCGGCACTGCAATAGTAAAGTATCTCTTATCGTCCTTCTCCATAGGGCCGGCGATGACCCGTTCGCCGGAGAAAACGCGCCCCATTTCTTTGGCTGGGAAGAATTGTTCAGCGTCAGCCTTTTCTGCACTTGCGTATGCGATCCATATCGTAGTGGGCGCAGAAAGGTTTAGGCAATATTGGAGCGATTCTTCCTGACGGGTAAAATCCGCCTCTGCTGAAGCGTCCATATACAAAGCCGCGGCTTCAAGCACACGAAACGCCCGCTCCACCGTAACATCGAAATTGCTGCATTCCTGCGCCGCCGTCCTTTTTAGCGTAGCGGCAATATGCCGTTCCATTTCATTGGACAGATTGAATTGATACAGCCACATGGACGCAACCCAAAAGACGCCCATACATGCGATGACCAGAACGGTGCTTCGTATTCTCCTTTGCTTTTTATCCGGCATATCATCCCGCCTTATTTGTTTGGAGCAACTCTATCTCAAAATCATCGCACCAATGCAATCAGTTCTCTTCGTTGCGATACACAATATGGTCCCCCATCGCGATGCAGTTTCGCCCGCCACTTTTCGCGATATAAAGCTGCCTGTCCGCTTCTTCAATGATCGTTTCCATCGGCATATCAACATGGACGTCGGGTTCAAAAACGGCGACGCCTATGCTGATTGTCACGATAGCCAAACGCGCCGCCATGCCGGATTGAATCCCCATATCGGAAACCATATGGAGGAGCTTTTTTGCCATCATCAGCGCCATGCCCCGCTGTGCAATGGGGATTATGACGGCGAACTCCTCGCCGCCCAGCCTGCACAGCACGTCCGTTTCCCTCGTAAAGCAGCGCCGCAGGCAATCCGCCACCTGAAACAGCGTCTGGTCGCCCTGCTGATGGCCAAACGTATCGTTATAGCTTTTAAAGTAGTCGATATCTACGTATAATACCGCTACAGTCCGCCCCATCCGCCTGCAAAACGTCAGCAGCGCGCGCATGCGCTCCATACCTTCATATTTGGTATATAGTTTTGTCAGGCCGTCAAGGGCGCTTTCCGCACGCAGCGAACGGATGGTATCGATATACCCGTTGTGCAGCTCATAGGAAAGCAGCGAACAACCTATTCCTATG
>JAEWWD010000255.1 GCA_023396535.1 Bacillota bacterium | reverse complement strand
CTTCCATGGGAATCACGCAGTGCGGGTTGCCGATGGATACGCAGGTGCATTCGTATTCTTTCCCGCCGAACGCCATGGTTTCGCGGACCACTTCCCGTATCGGCCCCGTTACGCCCACCACGTCGCTCATAAAAGAAAGTTTGCCCATATCCACCGTGAGCATCTTTCCTTCCGGGTCGAGATACTTCACATGCACGCGCCCGCCCAAAGTGAAAAGATCGAATTCTTCCGTCTTCACATACCCGGCGTCCTTCAGATACCGGGAGAATATTCTCACGCCGTTGCCGCTTTTCTCCGCCTCTCCCCCATCGGGATTTAAAATCCGCACGGAGATATCGTTCCCCTTCCAAATGGGTCCCACAAGAATGCCGTCCGAGCCCAGCCCGTAATTCCGGTGGCAGATTTTGCGTACGTCCGCGTCCGTCAACACATAGGCATTCTTCTGAGGATCGTAAACCAGGTAGTCGTTCCCCAATCCGTGATATTTCGAAAAGGACAATTCCATTCGTACTCGCTCCCTTCTTATAACTGTCAGCAGATGGCGGGCAATCCAAGTACCCGACTTATAGTTTACTATGAAATGCGCCGCGCGTCACTTTTTCTCTGCCGTTATAAAGCGCATACAAACGTAAAATCCGGCGCGCTATCGCCGGATTTTGCGGAATATGTGATTTCGCAAGTGATTGATATGCCGTCAGTTACTCGGCCTTTACGTGGTTCCAGGCCGCGTTGTAGACCTCTATGAAATCGCCGAGATCGCGGAATACCTCGCAGCGGTCCAGCACGTCCTGCGGGGGATTGTATGTTTCATCAGAAAGCCATTCCTCGTCGAGCAGCTCGCGCGCGGCGGCGTTGGGCGTGGAGTATCCGATATATTCTGTATTCGCCTTGGCCACTTCCGCGTCGCACAGAAAATTGATGAACGCTTCCGCCTCGGCGGGATGCTTGGAGCTCTTGGGGATGATGACGTTGTCAAACCACAGGTTGCTTCCCTCTTCCGGCACGGCGTAGGCAAGGTCGGGGTTCTCATCGATACACCACACGGCGTCGCCGGAGTAAACGACGGCCAGCGCGCCGTTGCCCGCGATCATGGTGGATTTGATGGGATCGTCAAGGTACGCCTTCACGAGAGGCTTCTGCTGTATCAGCGCCTCCTGCGCGGCCTGTATGGCCGCTTCGTCGCGCGTGTTGATGGAATAGCCCAGCATCTTGAGCGTAACGCCTATGGTGTCGCGAATGCTGTCGTACATGAGTATCTGACCGGAATAGTCGGCGTCCCAGAGTATTTTCCAGCTCGTGACCGGTTTAGTCACAATGGTCGTGTTGTAGAGGATGCCTACCGTGCCCCACATGTAGGGGACGGAGTATTTGTTGCCGGGATCAAAATCCAGGTTTAAAAACCGCTCGTCGATGTTCTTGAGGTTGGGGATGTTGTCCTTATTCAGCTCGCGCAGCATGTCCTGCGCGACCATCTTTTCAATGGTGTAATCCGACGGGAAGCAGATATCGTAAATCGAATCCGGCGCGGACAGCTTGATGAGCATCTCTTCGTTGCTGGCGGCGGTGGAATACTTGATTTTGATGTTCGGGTACTCCTGCTGGAACTGCGCGAGCATGGTTTCGTCGATGTAGTCGCCCCAGTTGAGCACGTTGAGCGTCACGGTCTCCTCCTGTTTTGCCCCGCAGCCCGCGAACAGGGATGCGGCGAGCAGTACGGCCAGCAGCAAAGCGATCTTTTTCATTCCGTTTCCTCCTGTTGTAATTCTATTCGGGGGCTTTGCCCCCAAACCCCTACTCAAGGGACAAGTCCCTTGAGAATCCCACCCCGGAAACGCCCTGCACAGGGCGTTTCCTAATAATGGGTTCTTAGGGCCGTTACGGCCTTAAGCGGGTGTTTGAGGGCGGAGCCCTCAACGTACTTCCTTACGCCGCGCGTTTCTCCACCTTCCGGCTCTGCAGCGCGGCGGCGCGCTCCTCGCGGATGGACTTGAAATTGATAACGAGCAGCAGCGTCACCACCACGACGAACATCAGCGTGGAAAGCGCGTTGATCTTGGGGTTGATGCCGCGCCGCGCGATGGAATAAATATAGATGGACAGATTCTGCACGCCCTGCGTGGAAAAATAGCTGACCACAAAATCGTCCAGAGACAGCGTGAACGCGAGTATGAAGCCGGATACGACGCCGGGCATGATATCCGGCAGCACCACGCGCCAGAGCGCCGAAAAGGGCGTACAGCCCAGATCCAGCGCGGCCTCGTAGAGCTGGTTGGAGCTTTGGCGCAGCTTGGGCATCACGGAGAATATCACATAGGGGATATTGAATGTGACGTGCGCGATCAAAAGGCGGATATACCCGTCTTTGAGCGTGAAGAACGCAAACAGCATCATCAGCGATATGCCCGTCACAAGATCGGGGTTTACGACGGGGAGCTGGCTGATATTCTCCACCACGCGGCGGGGCGCCTTCTTCATCGAATGCATGCCGATGGCCGCAAACGTGCCGAACACGGTGGCGATGACGGCGGAAAGCACCGCGATGGTGAGCGTGACGGTCAGCGCCTCCATGATCATGGTATCGGCCGCGAGCGCCTCG
Organism: Bacillota bacterium; assembly: GCA_023396535.1. Lineage (GTDB taxonomy): Bacteria > Bacillota > Clostridia > Christensenellales > CAG-138 > JAEWWD01. Next base: position 3,704 of record JAEWWD010000255.1, on the reverse strand, counting down.
TACCAGCGCAGGGAAAAGCCCGTCCAGTGCCCCATCGTCTTGGAGGAGTTAAAGGAGTACGCGATGAGCACCAGTATGGGCGCGTACAGGAATATGAGCATCAGCCCGAGGTAAGTGCCCTTGAAAAACGCGCGCAGCTTTTTCACCAGAGCATGCCCCCCTCCTGCCCGGCCGCGCCCTCCGCGCGACGCATGACGGCCATGCTGATGAGCACGAGTATGAGCAGTATGAACGAAAGCGCCGAGCCGGAGCCCCAATCCTGCATGAGCAGGAACTGGTTCTCTATAAGGTCGCCGTACATCATGAACTTGCCGCCGCCCAGCAGGCGGGAAATGGCGAACGTCGTGATGGCGGGGATAAACACCATGGTAATGCCGGAAATCACGCCGGGCATGGAAAGCGGCAACACCACGCGGAAGAACGTGTGCACGCCGTTTGCGCCAAGGTCCTGCGCCGCCTCTATGTGCGAAGCGTCCATTTTCACCAGCACCGTATGGATGGGCAATACCATAAAGGGCAGGAAATTATACACCATGCCCAGCATGACGGCGCCTTCCGTATAGAGGAACTGCTGGCTGGGCAGCCCGGCAATCGACAAAAGGCCGTTCAATATGCCGTTGACGTCCAGCAGCACCTGCCAGGCGTAGGTGCGCAGCAGGAAATTCATCCACATGGGCACCACAAACAGCACCGAAAGCAGCGTGGCCTTTGAGCGCTGCATGCGCGAAAGCAGGTACGCGATGGGATATCCGAACAATAGGCAAAGCGCGGTAGCGCGCAAAGCCATCCAGACAGAACGAAGGAGCACCTCCAAATAGAGCGGGTCCAGCGCGCCGCGAAGGCTTTGCAGCGTAAACGCGCCGTTCATCGTGAACGCGTAGTACACGATGAGCAGCATGGGCGAAAATATGAATATCAGCATCCATACGATGTACGGATAAGCGAACACCGTGCGCTTCATTCGAACTCCCTCTTCATTACGGCCCGCTCCGCGTGCGGGCTTCCCTTTCCCGGCTTCCTGTTCATGCGGGTTTCCTCATGATATGGATGGCGTCGGGCAGTATCTCCAGCCCCACGCGCTCGCCCGCGTTGACAAGATCGGTGGTATGTACCCGCCAGGTAAACTCGCCGGATACGACTTGAATCTCATAATGCACGCCCATGAACAGCACGGACTTGACGATGCCCAGCATGCCGTTGCCGTTCACGCGCTCCACAGGGATGATGTCCACGTCCTCGGGGCGGACGACGACATCCACCGCCTGCTCTTCCCCAAAGCCCGCGTCCACGCAGGTGAATTCCCGGCCGCCGAAGCGCACAAGGTAATCCCGCGTCATGACGCCGGGCAGTATGTTGCTTTCGCCTATGAAATCCGCCACAAAGGCGTTTTGGGGCTCGTTATAGATATCCTGCGGGGTGCCTATCTGCTGAATGACGCCCTCGCGCATGACGACGATGGTGTCGCTCATAGTGAGCGCCTCCTCCTGATCGTGCGTCACATATATGAACGTGATGCCGAGCCTTTGCTGCATGCGCTTCAATTCCACCTGCATGTCTTTGCGAAGCTGCAGATCCAGTGCGCCCAGGGGCTCGTCCAGCAACAGCACTTCCGGCTCGTTGACCAGCGCGCGCGCAATGGCGACGCGCTGCTGCTGCCCGCCGGAAAGCTGCTCCACCCAGCGCTTGCCGTAGCCGCCCAGATTGACAAGCTCCAGCAGCGCGTTGACGCGGCGTTCAATCTCCGGCTTGGGAATTTTCTTGATCTTGAGCCCGAACGCCACATTGTCGAATACGTTCAGGTGCGGGAACAGCGCGTATTTCTGGAATACCGTGTTGACGCGGCGCTTATAGGGCGGCACGCTGGTCAGATCCTGGCCATCCATGAGTACGCAGCCCGAGGTGGGCATTACAAAGCCGGCGATAATGCGCAGCATCGTCGTTTTTCCGCAGCCGGAAGGGCCAAGCAGAGTCAAAAACTCCCCGTCCTTGATGTACAGGTCGATGTTTTTGAGCGCCGCGTCCCCCTCGTAATCCTTGGAAACGTTGACTAGCTCTATCAGCCGCTTGTCGCCCATGGCAATCCCCTTGCTTTTACATTATTGCAGGGGCTCTGCCCCTGCACCCCGTCAAGGGCCGTAACGGCCCTTGCAACCCATTTACCAAAGCGACTTCGTCGCTTTGTGGAAATATGTTCCCTGGCTCCCCCTAGATTCTTAGATCTGCTGCAGCCCAAGTAGTGGCCTGGATGCGGAGCCTCCCACGTAATTCTAGAACGACGGCGGCGTGGATACCCACAGCACGCGCGCCTGTGTTTTGCCGTTGTTCTCCAGATAATGCACGCTGCCCGGGCGGAAATAAAAGCTGTCGCCCTTTCGCACCCGGAAGCGCCGTTCGCCTATGTGCAGCGTTACCGCACCCGTGAGGACATAACCGAATTCCTCGCCCTGGTGCGGGTCGTCCTCATAACTGCGCCCGCCCGGCTCCAATGTGACGAGTATGGGTTCGAGCGCGTTCTTCTGCGCGCTGGTGATGAGCCAGCATACCTCGCTTTTATGCTCCGCGTCCTCTTTCACGAACACATCCGCCGCACCGTAGACCACCTTTTCCGGCGGCGCTTCGTTGAAAAAGCTGCCGATATCGCTGCCCAGCGCCTCGAGGATATCCATCAGCGTGGCGATGGAGGGCGACGTCAGATCCCGCTCGAGCTGCGATATAAACCCCTTGCTCAGCTCCGTGCGCGCGGCCAGCTCTTCCTGGGTAAGGCCCAGCCGAAGCCGCATGCGCTTGATTTTTTCGCCTATTTGCATAACCGCGCCCCTCGCATAAAGGCTAAACTTCCTGTTTACTGTTCCTAAACAAACCGTATTCATTTAATCATACCGGTATAAAAAAGTCAACGACAAAATCCGCGAGCAGGTGCAGCCTAAAAATGCCGTAAATCCGGACTTTTTCGGCATCTTTGGCAAAAAGCGCATGAGTATCACAAATCAATTTTAAGTAAAACGAAACCATCATGAACACGGAGTTTAGCGTTTCAAAACAATTCCTGCACTTTTGCGGCATATCGTGTTCGTTCGATTACACATCATGGAAAACGCCGTGTTTAGCTATGCAAAACAAACAAGAGCCGCTAAAAGAGCGGCACAATTGTGTACGCATTTCTTTTTGGCATGCAAAGGGCGGCGCTTTGCCGCCCTAGGCTGTCGATATGCCTATTGGGGATTCGGGGGTCAGCGCTTTCGGCACACAGTCCGCAATGGTCGCGCGGCGTTGCAACGAGGGCAGCTTCCTTATGCTCCTTTGCGACGGCCGCAGCCTAGTGCCCGAAGGCGTCTCCCGCCGAGGCTTTGATATTGCACCTTGATCAAATATCAAAAATCCAAGGATTTTCGATGAAACCTCAAAAAAGTGCCGTCGGCACTTTTTTTGACAACTAGGGCGGCGCTTTTGCGCCGCCCTGATGTGCTTGCGGTTTTCGCCCCTGTTACTTCACAGCCTTGAGGAAGAAGTAGATACGGGACTGTGCGGAAGCATTGTCGTAGTTGTTGCCGCAGGTATAGATGGTCATGAATACATCGTCCGTGGAAACCGCAGTGTTGAACTTATACTCGGAGCGGTTCTTCTGGTACGCGATCCAGGTCTTGATCTGCGACGGCGAGTAGCTGCTCAAGGGATTGATATTGTACTTGAGCGTGTTTGTGGAT
>JAEWWD010000237.1 GCA_023396535.1 Bacillota bacterium | reverse complement strand
CTATAAGCCGCTTCTTACATACATCACGCGGCGCGACGAGTACGAGGAACGAATTGCGGACATGCGCCGGAGGCTTATGCAGACGATACCCGCCGTGGGCGCGTATTTCAACTATCCCGAATTCATGATCATACTCAACGAGCTGGAGCGGTACCACCGCGACGTGCGCGCCCATTACACTGAGTTTGAACAGACGCAGGAGACATGGTCCCGCCTCAGGGCCTACGCAAAAGACGCGCCGGTGGATACCGACAGCGCGGCGGTATAAATGAACAATTAATAATGAATAATGAACAATGCAGGAGGAAATTCCCAAAGGGAATTTCTTTCTGTATAATAAAGAAAAAGCTCATGCACTTATATTCTGGACATGATGCTATTGGATTTGAGATTAGGGCTAAGCGGGAGGAGACAAAAGCATGCGGAACATCTATACCATGGGCTTTACCAAGAAATCGGCGCGGCAGTTCTTCGAGCTGATCAGGGCGCGTGAAATCGATCTGCTTCTCGATATACGGCTCAACAACAAGTCGCAGCTCGCGGGGTTCACCAAGGGCGAGGATCTTGCCTATTTCCTTGCTGAAATCTGCCATTGCGGCTACGAACACTGCCTTGCCTTCGCGCCGACCAAAGAACTGATGGACTCCTATCAGAACAATAAAATCAAACAGCCGGAGTTTGAAGAAACGTACAATCGATTGCTGGAGGACAGGGGGGACTATAAGGACTTCCTGAACAGGTACGGCGCGTATGAAAATGTATGCCTCTTATGCAGCGAGGCTACGCCGGAGCGATGCCACAGGCGGCTTCTGGCGGAGACGCTAAAAAGGGAATTTCCTCAATTGCGGATGGAACATTTATAATGAACAAGCCGGGCCTCGCATGGCGCAAATCTGCGCGTCAGCGAAGCCCTTTTCATACCCCCGGGTCCATCCTATATCAAAGAAATTCCTTAAAAGGAATTTCTACTTTCATTGTTCATTATTCGTTATTCATTATTACTTCCGAATAGTGCCGTTCTCGTAGCGCGGCACGACGTCCGTCTGATCTTCCTCAAAGCAATAGGAAAGGTCGTCTGTAAATCCCAGTTCCCTGAGATGGCTGTAATGCGTGGTGACGGATAGATCCGCTTCGCCACGCTTCCATGAATCGTACACCAGCAGACAGATACGCGCAAAGTCGTTGAGCTCTGGCTCTTCCGGGGTATTCTCCATGATCGCCTTCAATATGCCGCCCGCGGCCACGATATCGTCCGCGGAACATTCCGCCAGCGTTCCCGCGCACAACACCAGGATATCCGCGCCTTCTTTTGCCGCCGCCTCTCCTACCGCCGCGCGGTTACGCAGACAGCCTATCAAAAGCTTCGCGCATGTACGCGCCGAGAGTATCGCGCCGGTGCCGTTGGTCGTACAGAACACGACGGATTTCCCCTTGACATTATTTTCGCAAAATTCGAGCGGGGAATTCCCCACATCGAAATCCGGCAGCTTCAGCCCGCCGCGCTCGCCGGCCAGCAAGCTTTCCCGCCGCCCCAGATGCCCGGCATAACCCATGGCTTCGCCCGGGTCCCGTGCGGGTACCACCTGCAAAGCGCCGTTACGCAGCGCTTCCACCATGCTTGTTGTCGCGCGCAGAACATCCACTACCACGACCGTTTTTCCATAATACTGTTTTTCCGTAACCACACCGGGGAATGGGTATGCCGAAACCTGCATGAAAACTCCTTATGACTAATCAAATCATCGGTTTATACTATAACACGATTACTGGGATTTGAAAACTGAGGCAAGGTGTCGAAACACGACGGAATACACTTCTATCCGTAGCGTCATATCCGCTGCAGCGATACAAACAGCCTGCGAATACCTGTTTTTCAGCCGATTTACGCGCCTGAAACAGAAGTATCCGCACACCTATTAATATGAATAATTCCATATAATACCTTAAAAATATATCTGTTTTCCGGTAATACCCGCTGGTAGCCGATATCCTTAAAAAGCTTCATTTTACCCTACCGGAGGCTTTTCTGTAGCCTTCGAAACCGTTTGGGGCTTTGCCCGTGTAACAAATCAACACGATTATGAATAGTATTTATTATTACAAAGGAGGTGAATAGTATGTCAAGCAGATGCAGACGCTGCAGCACCCGTTCAGATACCAGCCGACGCAGTTCGAATACCAGCCGGCGTCGTTCGGATACCAGCCGGCGCATTTTAGATACTTCGGAAAGCTGGAGCGGCTCGAATACTTCGGAAAAACAACGGCACGTGCATGAATTCCTGGGCAGCACAGAGTTTGCCGAGGAAGGCAACGACAGGCACAACCATCGTTTTGCCGGAGTCAGCGGCGAAGCGATACGTCGCGGCAACAGCCACGTTCATTGCATCAAAACAAGAACGGATACCACTGAAGATCATTTCCATGAGATCTGCGAGCAAACCGGCCCCGCGATATTCATTGATGACGGATCCGGATGCAAGCACATTCATTTCGTGGAAGGAAGGACTTCCAAGGAAGACGGTCATCGTCACGGTTTCCAATTTGCGACTTTGATAGAAGACCCGACGGGCAAATAATAAAAAGCCCTCTTGCGGTGAAACCGCTTAAAGCTGGGACTCTGTACGAATAGAAAAAGCTATGGCGATAAGCGTTCATCCGCAAGAAATCGCCTATAGAATAAGCCGCCGTCCAAATAGGCCCGGCTTATTTTTTTGCTGCGATACATGATACTCCCTTATCGGAATATCCAATTGCATACCAATATGCTGAACACCACCGACACCAGACTCGCTATCAGCGCGACGGGCAGCGTGAAGCGCGTTTTCTGTATGCCGACCGAGCCGAAATACAGCGCCAGCGTATAGAATATGGTTTCCGAAGAGCCCATCATGGTGGCGGCCATAAGCCCCAGCATGGAATCAACCCCGTAGTTTTTGAAAATGTCCGCAACGATGGCCATTGCCGCGCTGCCCGAAAGTGGGCGCAGCAGCGCCATGGGCAACAGCTCCGGCGGCATGCCTATGGCGGCGAGAGGCGCTTGAATAACGGTGACCAGCGCCTCCATCGCGCCGCTCACGCGCAAAAGCTGTATGACGACCAGCATGGCCGCCATATACGGCAATACGCGGTACAATATGGGAAGCGCCTGCATAGCGCCCTCCACGAACGCTTCATATACATCCACGCGCTTTATGACAGCGTATACCACTACGATTGCAGCCAGCAGCGGAATAATCAGCGTGCTCATTTTCGTTTCACCAGCATGCGGCAAAGCAGTACGGTCACCAGCGTCGCGGCCGAGGAGGACAGTATGGAAGGCAGCACGATCGCGCCCGGTTGTAAAGATCCATATGCGGCGCGAAGCCCAATCATGGTGGTGGGCAGCACCTGCAGCGCCGACGCGTTGACGGCAAGGAACACGCACATGGCGTCGGTAGCGCGGCGTTTATCCTTATTGTGTTTTTGCATGAGCCGCATGGCCTCCAGGCCGAACGGCGTCGCCGCGTTGCCCATACCGAGTATATTGGCCGCCATGTTGAGCGTGATCGCGCCCGTGGCCTCGCCCGCGCCGGGGAACAGCCACTCGCACGCCCGCCTAAGTCGCCGGGATAATGCTTCAATAAGCCCCGCCCGTTTTGCGATATTCAGCAACCCCATCCAAAGTATGTAAGTGCCCGCCAGCGTGATGCATAATGTGACACCCTGCTGTGCGCCGTCCAGCATGGCGCCGACCGCCGCGTCGCCGCCAAAGCGAAACGACGTCCATACAGCGCCAATACAGAACAAAATACACCAAATCCAGCTCATCATTCCGGCCATACCCCCATATATTGCTATAAAAAGTGTGAATATTCACAGATTAGCCGTATTCTTCTTGACAATTATATTGACTGTTTGGCAGGAATATGTGTATTATTGATAGTATATGGGAAGTTCAGCCTGCTTCCTAAAATAATGGATATAGAAAGGATCAATGGTATGAAGTCAACGGGCATCGTACGTAAAATGGATACCTTGGGCCGGGTGGTCATCCCTATTGAGCTGCGGAGAACTTTGGGCATCGACGTAAAGGATTCAATAGAGATTTTCGTCGACAAGGAAACGATTATACTCAAGAAATACCATCCCGCTTGTTTTTTTTGCGATAACGCAAACGATCTGGTAAGTTTCCAGGGCAAGAACATTTGCCAGGAATGCCTTGATAAACTCAAGGAGATCAAGTAAGCGGCACACAGATTAAAAGGCTACTCCTTTCATTGAAAAATGAAAAGTGCAGCCTTTTATTAACAGGAATTTTATAACCGGTTTCATACTATCAGGCTTCTTTTTATAAGAAGTCTGTTTTGTATTTTTGAGGGGTAGCAAGTTTTCTCAGAATAAAAGAAATTCCCCAAAGGGGAATTTCTACATCCATTGTTCATTTTACATTGTTCATTTTACATTGTCCATTGATTCCAAGAGACAATCGCTATGCAAATATCCTCACGGGCAATATCAGGTAATAATACGCGTCGCCCTGTGTCGGCCTTACCACGCAGGGACTGACGTTGTTGTTCATATCAAGGAAAATCTCTTCGTCGTCCAACGATTTGAGCACGTCCGAAAAGTACCGGGCGTTGAACGCGATTTCGATGGGATCGCCGTTGAGGTGAATGGATATTTCCTCCTCCACGCGGCCTATAGCGCTGTTGGCCGTCAGTTTGAACGATTCTTCGGTGATGGAAAACCTTACGAGGTTGTTCGTCGCTTCCCTTGCCATGAGTATCGCACGATCGATGCTATCCAGCAGTTCAAACCGGTTGATGCGCACGCGCGTGAGATGGTCCGTGGGCAATATGCTTCTGTAGCGTATAAAATCGCCGTCCAGCAGCCGGCTTACGACCTTGGTATGCCCCATATCTATTTTCAGGTGTGTAGGCGAGAACTGCACCTCTATTTCTTCATCGGTATCGAGCAGCGTTTTGGATATTTCCTGGAAGGATTTCGCGGGTACTACAAATTCCATATGTTCGAATTCCATGGAGATGGGCGTGCGCCTGAGCGCGAGCCTGAATCCATCCAGCGCGACCATTGTAAAAAGGTTTTCATCCAGTTCACAGAGCACACCCGTCAGTATAGGCTTGCTTTCCTCCTGCGCGGTGGCGAACACCGTCTGGCGGATCATGTCCTTCAATATGCCCTGCGGAATATGAATGGTGCGGGTTTTGCCCGTGACCGACATATCCGGGAACTCCCGCGCGTCCACGCACTGCAGGCTGGTGTTGCTGCGGCCGGAGCGCATTTGCATAGTGCGGTCTTTAAGTTTTAAATCCACGGTTTCGCCTGGAAATTTACGGGCCATTTCAGAAAATAGCCGGCCTGGCACCACGATGGCGCCTTCTTCCTCCACCGTCGCCGGTATGACGCATTCTATCTGCAGCGACAGGTCAGAGCAGCGCAATAGCAGGCCTTCCGGCGAAGCGCACAGATAAATGCCCTCAAGTATCGGCAGCGCGGGCCTGGAGGACAGGGATTTGATGACCGTGGCAATTCCAGCGTTGAGCGTTTTAACGTCCAGTACAAGGCGCATATGTTTTCCTCCTTTAAGAAACAGCGGTAATATACCGCCTGAGCTTTATAGTTTTGGGAAACATTGTTGCGTTGGGTTTGCTTTTGCTTCCCTATAAGAGCATGTACCGCCGGTTCGGCAGTGCAGCGCTTTTGCATATTCGGTTTGCGGCCGGTGCGCACAGGCTTCGTTTTGTACACATTCCGCGCTTACTCCGCTGGATATCGTTTTGGGAGTCGTAGTAGCCGTAGTAGTAGGGGCTGCGGATATTGTGCAAAACCCGGTTTTGGTCAGGTCATGCCTAGCGCTTTGCCTGTGCGACTCTTTGTGGACAACTTATTCATAACCTGCCCGCTTGTACACATTCCCCACACGCTGCACATTGTCGACATTTCACGCACAGCCCCCGCACAGACATTGTGCACGGATTGTGGATATGCATTCATGTATAAACGGGAATTTTTTCCGGGGGTTTCACCCCCGGACCCCTGACCTAAGGGACAAGTCCCTTAGGAATCCCAAACGCAAACGCACGCGTTTGCGAGGAGAAATACGGCAGCGTATGCACAGCGAAAAAATAATTCCGTGTACACTATATGAGGAAACATAGTTTCCCCATACCATTATACTATAAACCGTGCCGGAAAGCTGTCAGAACAGAAATATAAAATACTCGTAAATTCCTTGCAAAGCGACTTGTCGCTTTGCTTATGGGTTTCCAAAGGCGACGGCCCGCAGGCCTAGCATTCGAGGCGTCTCCCGCCTCGAATGATCCTATATCAACCTCAGGGGTTTGGGGATGAAATCCCCAACGTTTCCCTTACGGCGCCATGAGCCGCTTTTTGAGATCCTTTATGGTGGAAGCAAGCGCGGTGTCGGATTTGACCTGCTCGCTGATCTTTTCGTGCGCGTGCATGACGGTGGTATGGTTGCGCCCGCCGAACGCCTCGCCTATCTTGGGCAGGCTCCAATCCGTCATACAGCGGGAAAGGTACATGGCGACCTGACGCGGGAAGGCGACTTCCTGATCCCTGCGCTTGGCGGAGAACGCGTCTATCGGCTGGCCGTAATAAGCGGCGACCGTTTCCTGTATGATATAGGGCGTAAGTACGCGGGGCGCGTCGTCGGGCAGCATGTCCTTCAACGCGGCGGCGGCCACGCGGGAATCGAGCTCCACACGGTTGAACTTGGAATACGCCACGACGCGGGTGAGGAAACCCTCCAGCTCGCGGATGTTGGACTGTACGCGTTCGGCGATAAACTCCAGCACCGAATCGGGCACGAGTATATTCTCCTCATTGGCGCGGCGCTTTAATATGGCGATGCGCGTTTCAAGGTCCGGCGGCTGTATATCCGCGATCAGGCCCCACTCGAAGCGGGAACGGAGCCGTTCCTCCAGCTGCGCGATTTCGCGCGGCGGCTTGTCCGAGCTGATGACGATCTGTTTGTTGGCGGTGTGCAGCGTGTTGAATGTGTGGAAAAATTCTTCCTGCACGCCTTCCTTGCGGGCGATGAACTGGATATCGTCCACCATCAGCACGTCCACATTGCGGTAGCGGTTGCGGAACTCCTTGTTACGGTTGCTTGAAATGGACTGTATCATCTCGTTGGTGAACGTCTCGCTGGTAACGTACATGACCCGCGCGCGGGGATTTTGCTCGCGCACCTGATGGCCGATGGCGTGCATGAGATGCGTTTTTCCCAGGCCCACGCCGCCGTACAGGAACAGCGGGTTGTACGCCTTGGCGGGATTTTGCGCGACGGCAAGCGCCGCGGCGTGCGCGAAATAGTTGGAACCGCCCACCACAAACGTGTTGAACGTATACTTTGAAAAAAGATTGCAGGTATAATCGCCAACGTCGTCGCGGAAATATTGGCCGCGATCGCCGGGCTGCACGACCTGTATGTTTTCCACGCCGCCGAACGCATGCGCGGCGCAGGAGCGGATAGTGACGATGTAGAACGTCTCGATGGTGGATTGCACCATCTCGTTGGGGGCCTGCAGCACCAGCGTAGAGCCCGAGAGCGCAAGCGGCGTGAGCACATCGATAAACGTATTATAGCTGACGCCATTGACCTCCGCTCTGAGCAGCTCGCATGTCCGCTGCCAGATCGCCTTTGCCTGATCCATTCCCGTCCCCCGTTCCATCTTGTAAGCGGCTTCGCCGCGGGTAAACCCATTTTGCTGAAAAAATCCGCCCGCAAGCGGATATCAAATATATTTTACATTCGTTTCAACTATAAAGACATGATAACAAAACGACAGTTAAAAAACAAGGCGAAGTTGGACTTTCAAGAGCCGGGGCGCCGCATATTCAGAATGGTTATAAGTAAGAAAATACGGCGCTTTTCAGTGCGGCCGGGCTGCCTGCCCATAGAGCGCATATGGGATAATAAGGAAAATCGACGCACGAACGGAGAATCATGCGATCCGGCGGGATATAAATCGGTCGGGGGAGAAACCTACGCTCTCGCCGCTCATTTTAACAATCAATTTGCCTGCTTGAAAAGCTCCTTCAGTTGTTCAATCGTGAACGCGGAGCGGTTGTCCTTTGCGAGTGCAAGGCTGCCGGGAATGGCGACCGTTTCACCATTATAAGTAAGCAGGAGGGTGACGTCCGGATATTGGGCCAGCAGGCGCATAACATAACGCGGCATGCGCGTGATGTTCGTAAGATCCACCTGCACCACGCCGCTGTCCTCCGCCGCGCGTATGAGAACGTTGACCTGTCCCCAGAACGCGTGTTCCGCGTCGTGCCGGCGGGTGGATGTGCTGGTTCCGGAGGCCGGCTCACAGATGTGGTAATAGATCGTGCCGCTCCAGACGCGGGGTTCAAAAGTAGTTTCCGTGAATTCGGGCAACGGTTTTCCCGCCCCCGGGCTTATCGTCAAATTATCGTCGCTGTAGACAGTATCGTTGTTTATATAATGCAGCCTGTCGGTACTTTGTGCTGTGGTAATGTAGAATCCGTAAGTCTGCCCGGATTCAAGCCGAATGTTGCCGACATTCAGAGCGGTAGGGGTATCCACAGGCGACGGGGTAACCGCGGCGGAACCCGCAAAAATCCATCCGTCGGAAAAAGTTGAGCCATCCGTATAGGACCCGTCCCTGTAATATACGTTGACGGTTGGAGTGCCGGTATACTGGTATAGATTAATATCAAAACTGTCTATGATTAAGGGTTGATCGCTTGTGACAGTAACATCGAACATATTCCCGTTGTTGTTGCTGTCGGAACCGGCATATGCTGTCGTCAGCGACAGACTTTCCTCGGCCAGCGCGGCCTGAGAAAACAGGCACAGCGCCAATATAAGAGTCAAAACAACCGCGGGGATTCTTCCCGTCCGGATCGTATGCATAATTGCTCTCCTTCAGTGGGTCGTATCAGTACCTTTGTATTTCCGGAGCGAGACTTATTCGCTTATAAAACCGCTGTGCGTACCGGAAACGACATACATCATATTTTATTATATCGTTGATAGGCTATTTGTCCAGAATAACGGGGAATTGAAAGTACAGTAAATTTACGGGCCGGTTCCCGCTTCAGTCATGCAATCCCTTGCCGCTGAGAATTTGCCGCATGTATTTTTCAACCCTTGCAGAACGGGTTTTGGATTGTTTGGGTTCGGAAAAATGCAAAAGATACGCCCGCTGCCGCCCCGGCGTCAAGGCTTCAAAAGCGGCTTTCAAGCCGGGATCTTCATTCAGCTTGGTTTGAAATTCTTCAGGAATCGGGTATTCCGCTGTCTTTTTGAATTCTACCGTCAGGCCCGCTTTTTCAATCTCGACGGCTTCATAAATGTAAGACTTCAGTATGGGTTCCATTTCCGCAATCTCCTGAACATTGGTGAAGCGGATCTGCCGCCCCGCCTGCGTATGCTCCGTTTGCGTGATCAGAATACCCTCGGAATCCTTCAACAACGAGCCCTTGACAAACAAAAGCGCGCAGTAATCCTTGAATGTATGAATCAATGCGACGTTGCTGTTCTCAAACGTGTAGCAGGGAACGCCCCACTTAAGTTCTTCAGACAGGCGGCAATCAAGAAGTATGGATCTTAATTTTTCCAGTTCTTCCCGCCATTTTACGGATTTGCCGATATATGCGTCGACCAGGGGATTCATTGTGTTCTCTGTCATAAAGGAGCGCTCCTTTCGGGTTCTCGGTCAGCGGCCGTTTCCGATGTTCCCTGCCGGTGGATTAACTTGAATATACATCAACCATGGACTTCCTGCCACTTCATTGTTATTGTCGGGCGCTTATCCGGCGCGTATTCATTTTTTCTCCCTGTCCCGCCGTTTTGCCGACGCGTCGGGCGGGTATTCTATCAATACAAATGCACAGGGATAAAAGACGAAATACGGCCGGCCGGCGCGGCTTATCGACGCCTTTTTCAGGAGGGAGCGACATGGAAGTTTTCGCGGAATATTTAGCGCGTATCGACGATGCGCGGCACAGGTCCCGAACGGAAGAAGTTTTGAGTTGGATTATGGAGAAATATCCGAAATTGACGCCGAAAATCGCGTGGAATCAGCCCATGTTCACCGACCACGGCACATTTATTATCGGCTTCAGCATAGCCAAACGCCATTTGGCCGTCGCGCCCGAAAGGGCGGGAATCATTCGGTTTTCGGATGCTATTGCGCTGGCCGGCTATGAGCACAGCAAGGAACTGATACGTATTCCGTGGGACAGCCCGGTCGATTATTCATTGCTTGAGAAGATGATCGGGTTCAACATTCTGGATAAGGCGGACTGTACGACCTTTTGGCGTAAATAAAATCAAAGCAGTTTGGGCCGCTGCTTGGGTATCGCGAATATTTGAGCATAACGGGCATCCTTACAGGGAAAATTAACGGGAAACAGATACATGGAGGAATTGTAACGATGATGCAGGAATACCCGATTGCCAATATCAATCCGGAAGACATCCAGAGGATCGTCCAGGCCGAAAACGCCATCAAAACCGCAAACGGGAAAGACGTCGTACTCATAGCGTATGAGAAAAAGTAAACTCTTCACGTGAAGGCCTGCCTAACTGTCGCTGTCCGCAACGTTAACCGGGCGGCGATTCGATTGAGAAAACAAGATTGCCCCAGGCGGATAGGGGTATGGACAGGGGGAAACATATGCTCCCCCCTGTCTCAAATTCAAGAAGACTATTTCTGTTACAGGCTCTTTTTGAACGTGGCGAGCGTTACGGGCTTTGTCATGCCGTATTCGCGTATGGGCAGCACATATCCCTTGTCGTTAAGCTCGAACGCGCTAAAATACGCTTCGTCCGTCAGCTTATATACGCCCTTTGAATCCTTCTTCAGAAACAGCACATAGGAACGTCCTTTTTCCAGCACGCCCGGCATGGCCGTGACGCTGATGGTGCCCTTCAGAGCGCCGCGGATGCTTTCATCGACGGCGATCGTGTATACGTCGGGCGCATCCTTGGTTGTGGGTACGCTCTTCACAATGCCTGTCAGCACGGTGGAGGAGGCGGCGCGCAGTTCCTTGGGGGAAGCGGGCGTTTTTTCATTTGGGTCTATCCGCTGTGCCGGGATTTTATAAATGGCGCTGTTCCTCCGGGAGAAAAAGCCGCCAAGTCCCCCTGCCGGGTAAAAATTGCGCTCGTACAGCCTTGCGTATACCTGCTGCGCGCTGCCGCAGTAAAGCGCGAGCATATTGCTTGCGTCGTTATAGAAATAAGTGGAGGCGAATTGAGTATCCACATACACCACGGCGGAACCGGATATCAGCGTTGTGCCCCGGATCATGGACTTTGCCTTCTGGTAATCCTTTTTATTATCGAAGCGGTAGAGCGTGAGAGATTCTCCCTTTTCACTCAGTACGGCCCGCGTTTTTGTCGCCCGGGGCGCGCCGGAAAACACAAAGCGCGTTTTTTCCGTGCTGAATTCCTTCGCGTCTGGGAAAACCTCGCGTATCCATTTTTCGTTGGATATCTGAATGGGGTCGTACTCGTCGCCCATGGGTACATAGTCCGACCCGATTATTCTCACACGATCCTTATACTTTGCAAAATAGGCGCGCGCAGCCTGCTCGCCGCCGTAATAGACGTATATATCCGCACGGTTGTATTCTTCATCTACGCCGCACATGGTGAAATCGAACCCCTTGCCGCTCAATACGATAGCCTCGTCGCAAATCTTCTGAAGCTCCGCAAAGGTATATTTGGCGTTTTTGAATGTGAGTATACCGGAATTTTCCACCATGGCGCGTATCTGGTTTTTGCGCGCGCTCGAGGCGTTGACGAGCATCACCACCAGGCGGGTTTGATTATCCGAAAGGTAGAGCCCGGCAAAATCCTTATCGTCCCGGATGGCGTTGAGCGCATTTGCCGCCTCGGAAGCGCCATAGGCGGAGTCCGTAGCCATAGCGGACGTGGGCAGCGACGCTATGAGCATCAGCAGGCATAACAGCGCGCAGAAAAAGCGTTTGGTCATGGAGCTACCTCCGTATATCCTTTTTTATTAAAACGAATATGGGGAGGCTTTCGTCGCAGACTTAATGGATATTTGTGGATGTTGTTTTGTTCGCTGGTCCGACCGGGAGATATCAAGGTATCGCCGCTTACAGCGGCGACGGAAAATTATTTTAATAGCGGGAGGGCTTACAGTTCGCAATAGTCGCGAATCGTCGCGGCAAAGCCGATTCCTCTTGCTCCCTTGCTTACTGGTCTTTCGTCTCGCTTCATCCGCCGCAGAAGGCGCTCGGCTTCGATTCCCCGCGCCCCTTGGGGTACGAGTAATGGCGGCCTATATTTCTTCTGTCTGGATAAGCGTGACATTTATCTTTCTATTTGATGTATAGTTTTTTCCGGGTATGCCAACGAGGCAAAAGATATGGTTTCTTTATAGCGCTAAACCACGCGGGGCGCTTTGCCGCCCCGCATACGCGAGCATCGGTGCGTATGCTATATAATCCGCAAAAACCGGCGACATGCGCGCCGGTTTTTACACCTTGCGCGCGGCGGTATGCGACAGAAGCCGAAGGTTTCCGAGCATACCGCCGCGTGAGAATTGTTCGTCTGGATGGGCAACGCCCATCCAGACGACTCCCGCTGAAATGCGCATAGCGCATTTTAGCGGAAAATCAAAAGAGCGGCTTCGGGAAGCCGCTCTTTTGATTGGAGCAAAAGCGGGCAAACATGCTTTTGCGATACTATCGCTCAGGAAGGGCGTCATTGCCAGACCTGGAATGTGCTTTATGGGATTGTTATAGTCTGAGTATCTATAATACATTTGTTATTATAACATATCCCCTGCCGGGAGCGACAAAGCCCCGTCGGCATATTGGGTTCTTAGGGCCGTTACGGCCCTAAGCGGGTCTGGGCGGAGCCCAGCGTTCCCCTCACTTCCCGTACTCGTATCCCTTTAAAAACGCGGCCTTGTTCATTTCAATAAACCGCGGCTTGACGTTGGCTTCGAGCGCCTTCATCCACGCGTCGTAGGAAAAGGGCAGCTTGCGCGCGAGCACGCCGAGCAAAACGACGTTCGCGGCGCGGTAGGTGCCGCATTCGTGCGCGATTGAGGTAGCGTCAAGCGCGATGGTCTCGGGCGCTGTTTTTTGCACGCGCTCCAGCGCGTCTTTCGGATATTCCGCCGCGCCGGTGATAACGGGCATGGGTAAAAGCTCCTGCGTGTTGACGATGATAACGCCCGTATCCTTCTTTACATAGGGCAAAGCGCGCAGCGCCTCCAGCTTTTCGAAGGCGAGTACGACGTCCGCCTGCCCCTGCTCCACGATGGTGGAGTATACGGGTTCCTCCGCGCTCATGCGGACATATGTGACCACGCTGCCGCCGCGCTGGCTCATGCCGTGCACTTCGCTTACGCGCACGTCGTATCCGTGCTCGAGCGCGAGATAGCCCAATATTTTGCTGGCCAGCAGCGTACCCTGGCCGCCTACGCCTACAATGACGATGCCGATCATTTGACCTCTCCTTTCGCGTGAGCAGCGCCGAGCGCGCCGAAGGGGCATACCCGCGCGCACAGGCCACAGCCTACGCACTGCGTGGGGTCAACCCACACGCCCGTCGCCGTCTTTTTGATGGCCGGGCAGCCGATGCGCATGCACATGCCGCAGTTGCGGCATTTTTCCGGGTCGCTGTAATAGGGCGTGCCGGGCTGCCTGACGATGAGCGCGCAGGGCCGCTGGGTGATGACGACGGAAAGCGCTGGCCGCGCCGTTTCTTCTTTTAATATCTTCTCCAGCTGTTTGACGTCGAACGGGTCGACGACCACGACATGCTCCACGCCCATGCCGCGGCAGAGCGCCACAAGATCGAGCTTAGGCGCGGGGTTGCCGTGGATATCCAGCCCGTTGGCCGGGTTGTTCTGGTGGCCTGTCATGCCGGTGATGGAGTTATCCGCAATGATGACGGTGCCGACGGAGCGGTTGTACACCATATTCAGTAGCCCCGTCATGCCGCTGTGCGTAAACGTGCTGTCGCCGAGCATGGCGACCATGTGCCTGGCGCTGTCCGGCCCCTGCGCCTTTTCCATGCCGTGCGCCATGCCTATGGACGCGCCCATGCACAGGCAGGAGTCGGCGGCGTTGAGCGGTTCCAGCCCGCCCAGCGAGTAGCAGCCGATATCCGAATGCACGGTCAGCTTGAGTTTGTTGAGCACATAGGCCAGGCCCCGGTGCGGGCAGCCGGGGCAGAGCACCGGCGGGCGCACGGGGATATCCTCGGTGGCCATGGGGCCGGGCTCAGGCGCGCCCATGAATTTCGCGGCGATTTTGCGTGCGAACAGCTCGCCCTGCACGCCCGTTTTCTCCTTGCCCGAACAGGGGATGCCCATGGCTTTGATGGCGTCCTCAAAGAAGGGCTCCATATCCTCGACAACATACAGCGTCTCAACACCCGCCGCGAATTCGCGGATAAGCGCCTCGGGCAGCGGGTACGCAAGCCCCAGCTTCAAAACGCTTGCCGTGGGCATGGCCTCCTTCACATAGTTGTAGGCCGCGCCGCTGGTGACGACGCCTATCGTCTTATCCGCCCATTCGATGCGGTTGATTGGCAACCGGGAGGCGTCGCCCGCCAGCCGACGCTCCCGCGCTTCCACCACTTTATGTCTACCCCGCATGTTCGCGGGCATGGTGACGTTTTTACAAAAATCCTTCTGATAGGGCATGAGGGGCAGTTCCTTGCGCCCGCCCAGCTCCACCACGGTGCGCGCGTGCGCGATGCGCGTGGTCAGCCGCACGACGACGGGGGTGTCGTACTCCTCGCTGATGTCGTAGGCGAGCAGCATGAAGTCCTTGCATTCCTGGGAATTGGACGGGTCCAGCACCGGCACGTGCGCCGCCCGGCAGAGCATGCGCGTATCCTGCTCGTCCTGTGAGGAATGCATGCCCGGGTCGTCGGCCACGATGATGACCATACCTGCGCTCACGCCCGTATAGGAGGAGGTGAACAGCGGGTCGGCCGCGACGTTGAGCCCTACGTGCTTCATGCAGGCCATGCTGCGCGCGCCGCCCAGAGAAGCGCCGAACGCGACCTCCACGGCGACTTTTTCGTTGGGCGCCCATTCGGAATAAATCTCTTCATACCCCGCCACGACCTCGTTGATTTCCGTGCTGGGCGTGCCCGGGTATGCGGAGGTGACGCGCACGCCCGCCTCGTATACGCCGCGCGCGATCGCCTCGTTGCCAAGCAATAACTGCTTCAAAGGTGTTACCTCCCTCGTCATCATAGAAAACGCCGCCGCTTAAAAAGCAATGCAGGATGGGCGGCGCGTACTTGCACTGGTATCAGTATAAAGCCTGCTTATTCCGAATAATAGCGAACGCGAAAGAATAGATAATATATTTTGCGGTGAATGTACGCGCATACAGAGGAAAGCGGCCGTCGCGGCGGCGGATCGTACGCGTATGAAACCGAATATTGGAAGCATTTCGGGGTAAGCGTATGCCGAATGTTCAGGTTTTAACAAGCGGGGTGAAGTACGGACAAAATATTGATGCAGAGGCCCAAGCGTCTGATCCAGCCGGCAGCAGATGCGTGGAAAATGTTAACAATTCGTTTATTGCTTTTTTGCATAGTAAGCGGTAGCATGGAAAAACCGGAGTTTACCATGCGGCCAATTGCCGCAGTCCGGCGGAATATAAGCTTTTTAACCGATAGAGGAGACAGCGTCATGAGAAAAAGTCTGATATTGTTAGCGGCGCTCTTTGCGCTTTCAACCGTTCTTTCTGCCTGCGGGATGGGAACGACGCAACCTGCGGCGGCTCCGACGCCGTCCGTTACGGAGGTCCCTGCTGCAACAGATACGCCAGCCGTGACGGATACGCCCGCCGCAACACAGGATGTAAGTAAAGTGAAAACGGACATCGAGGCCATGATGCCCATACTTGATTCTATCGTGCGCACGATGGGTATTGGCGAAGACGCAGCCTACGCGCCCAATGACGACGCGTTTTTCTGGTATGTACTGTACGTGATGGGCGTAAATTGGGGCGCGACCCACCCGCTGGTGGAGCAGACGGACGAGTGCGTCATTGTACCCCGCCAGGCCATGCAGGAATTTGCCTCCGCCGCGTTCTTAGATAATGATCTGCCCGCCGTTCCGGACGGCATGGCCCAATCCGTACAGTATGACGAGGGTCTGGACGCGTACCGCCTCGCGTATTCCGACAGGGGCAACACGGAGACGCGCATGGGCGCTTTGGACGTCGCGGCGGATGGTACCGTAACGGTCAATGTAGAGCTGTATGAGATCCCGGACGAGCTTCTGGGCACGATCGCGTTTACGCTGGTCGCCAACCCCTATGTGGAAGGACTCAGCGAACCGATTTATCTGTACTCCGTCAGTGCCGCGACGCTTGGCTCAAATGGCATAACGTGCTGTGGATAAAGTGAAAGTATTTACCCTTTCCAAGTGGCTGAATGACGGCATATAGCCGTTGCACATCAAGCAGGGCAGATAGCAATCCGCTGTCTGCTCTGTTATGTGTGAAAGATACACAATCATCCAAAATGTTTCCCGTGAAACAATAAACACGCAATTTCGACATGAGTGCACTCATCGCGACCTTATTACATAAAAACGAATTGCTGAGAAAGCAATACGACGGGTAAATTTCCATGAAAACCGGGG
>JAEWWD010000075.1 GCA_023396535.1 Bacillota bacterium | reverse complement strand
TCCGTCATCTGCGCGGTCGTGGGCATGCTGGTCTCCATACTGGCCGGCACCCCCGTAGGCTCCACGATCGTGGCAATCGACATTCTGCTGTTCGGCGCTTTCTGGCTGATAGGCTCTGTAAAAGAAGGTATTGAGAGATGAAAGTAATGCCTGTTGCAATATTGTTGTGCTGTCTGCTGCTGTTGGGAACGGCTTGCGCGCAGGAAAACGTATCTGTATCCGTTCAAACGCTCCCGGCACAGACGATGCCCCCGTCCGTCGCTGAAGCGGAAATTCCCGCCAATACCGCCCAAAGCAGCGTTCTGCCGGACGAGGTATATATACCTGAACAGGATCCGCAATCAAACGCCGCGGCCGATATGGATGTAGACGTCGATTTAACGGCCATGAGCAGTACGATGGTGTATTCCGAAGTATACGATATGATTATGTCTCCCGATGATTATGTGGGCCAAACCATCAAAGTAAGAGGGCAGTATTATAACGGGTACAGCGAGGATACAAAACAGTACTATCATTTTGTGATCGTCGCCGATGCAACGGCATGCTGCCAGCAAGGGCTGGAATTTATCTGGAACGGCGAACACGATATTTCGGAATATCCGGAACCGCTCACAGAAATTGAAATCGTCGGCGTTTTCGGCCTGTATGACGAGCAGGAGAACACATATTGCTATCTTACAGTCGACAACATACAAGCGCTGTGAAGCGAATTCGGGTATTTCAACTCAGAAAAGCGCCTCATATCACACAAAACGGGCGGGTCAATCATGACCCGCCCGCCGTATAAAGCCGCTTTAACGCTCCGGCTCGATAAGACCGTAATTGCCGTCGCGGCGCACATACAGCACATTAATATCGCGCGTGTTCGCATTCTGGAATACGAAGAACGAGTGACCCAGCATCGCCATCTGCAGCATGGCTTCCTCTTCGCTCATGGGCTTAATGGGGAAGCGCTTCACGCGAACGATTTCGGGGCTCTTATCCTCCGACGCATCCTCGTAGGCGTCGCCGTATACCGGCGAATCATACTTGAATGCTCCGGATTTCAGGTTCTTTTCCAAACGGGTGCGATGTTTGAATATCTGCTTTTCCAGCTTGTCGAGCACGTTGTCGATGGAGGCGTACATATCGCCGGTTACTTCCTCGCCGCGAATGATAATGTTTTCGTAAGGGATCGTCACCTCAACGATATGCCGGTTCCGTTCGACGGCCATTGTCACCTGAATTTCGGTATCCTTGGGGAAATACCGCTCCAGTTTGCCGACCTTCTTGTTGATGAGGTCGCGCAGGTAATCAGATACTTCGATGTTTTTTCCGGAGATTGAAATGCGCATGTTCGTCAACTCCTTCCGGCGCGCTTTGGTGGAAGACTGCGCGCTATTATTGTTCTATTCTACAAGTATGTTCAAAATCCCTGCAATTCGTCGGCGGCATTTTTGTGAACTCCCTGCGGCGAAATTCGTATCCTCCGACAACTGCCAGTATACGAAAGCGGACGGGGAGCCTCCTCCCCGTCCGCCCTGCTGTTGAAATTACGCTTTGCCGTCGCTTCCGAGCACATCCACAATTTTGTGCTTAACCATTTCGCGGATAGCGTCGCGGGCGGGTTTGAGGTACTGGCGCGGGTCGAAATGATCCGGATGTTCCGCAAGGTATTTCCGGACGGTGCCGGTCATTGCAAGCCTGAGGTCGCTGTCGATGTTGATCTTGCAGACGGCCATGCTCGCGGCCTTGCGCAGCATATCCTCGGGAACGCCGATGGCGCCGGGCATGTTGCCGCCGTTTTCGTTGATCATCTTTACGAAATCCTGTACCACGGAGGATGCGCCGTGCAGAACTATAGGATAACCGGGTAGCAATTGCTGAATGCGCTCCAGAATATCAAAACGAAGCTGAGGTTTGGTGCCAGGCTTGAACTTATATGCGCCATGGCTTGTCCCAATGGCGATGGCGAGCGAGTCGACGCCGGTACGGGTCACAAAATCCTGCACCTCTTCGGGACGGGTATAGGAAGCATCTTCCGCATTGACGTTTACGGCGTCTTCGATACCTGCCAACCGACCGAGTTCACCTTCGACAACCACGCCGCGCTCGTGCGCATAATCCACAACCTTGCGGGTAAGCTCGATATTTTCGTTGTAAGAATGGTGGGAGCCGTCTATCATGACGGAAGTAAAGCCGCCGTCTATGCAGCTTTTGCACAGCTCAAACGTGTCGCCATGATCGAGATGCAGGCAAATGGGCAAATCGGTTTCTATAATCGCCGCTTCGACCAGCTTCATCAGATACGTATGGTTGGCGTACTTACGCGCTCCTGCGGAAACCTGCAATATCAAGGGGGATTGAGTCTCTTTTGCCGCCTCGGTGATCCCCTGTATGATTTCCATATTGTTCACATTGAACGCGCCGATCGCATAGCCGCCCGCATAAGCCTTTTTGAACATTTCCGTGCTGGTTACCAGTGCCATTTTTCTCACGCTCCTTTTTCTGTATTATACCCTAACGATGCTTTATTGCAACTCGTTTTTTGAGAACGCAAGCCGAACGGATGGCATTCCTGCCGATTTAGATTGTTTCCTGGCATGAAAATGGATATAATGGGACAAAGGCGCGGCGCGTGAATCATGCGCCAATCAGGCAATTTGGCCGATCTGGAGGGCATATGACAGACAAGCTTCTATCCGTCGTTATACCGGTATTCAATGAGGAGGAAGTCCTCACCGCTTCCTATGAACGGTTTGACGCCGCCATGCAGGGTATAGGTTATCCTTATGAGCTGATCTATGTGGACGACGGCAGCAAGGACGGTTCGCTTTCCATACTGCGCTCACTCGCCGCAAAGAACGATAAAGTCCGCATACTGTCTTTTTCCAGGAACTTCGGGCATCAGCTTGCCGTTACCGCGGGCATGGATATTGCCAAGGGCGACGCGCTTATCGTAATTGACGTCGACCTGCAGGACCCTCCCGAATTAATCGGCAAACTGGTGGAACGCTGGGAGCAAGGCGCACAGATCGTATACGGCAAGCGTCAGAAACGTCAGGGTGAAACGGCATTCAAACTGCTGACGGCCTTTTTATATTACAGGCTTCTTTCCATGATGAGCGCCTACCCCATTCCTTTGGACAGCGGCGATTTCCGGCTGCTGGACAGGGAGGTTGCCGACCAGTTTCTGCACATGCGCGAGCATAACCGGTTCCTGCGCGGCATGTCCGCCTGGATGGGCTACAAAGCGGAGCCTTTGGAATATGTGCGTGCGGAACGGTTCGCCGGAAAAACAAAGTACACGCTCAAAAAAATGCTCAAACTGGCGTTCGACGGCATTACGGGCTTTTCTTCCCGCCCGCTCACGCTGCCGGGCTGGCTGGGGCTTTGGCTGATGGGCGTTGCAGGGCTCGGCCTAATCGCCCTTATCATACTTGCAGCGACGACCGGCGTCGCGCCGTGGTTAT
This sequence comes from Bacillota bacterium, assembly GCA_023396535.1. Taxonomy (GTDB): domain Bacteria; phylum Bacillota; class Clostridia; order Christensenellales; family CAG-138; genus JAEWWD01. The sequence continues at coordinate 2,691 of JAEWWD010000075.1, read as the reverse complement.
GGGCGGTGGACGGCATTGTGCTGCTGCAGGGCGCTACGCTGACTTCCCTGGGCATACAGGGCGCATATATGAGCCGCATGTACGACGAAATGAAGGGCCGTCCCCTGTATATCGTAAAAGAACGCATAGGCTGCTGAATCGGCTTTGATAGGGAAAACATTCGGACTGAGTAACAAAATAGTAAAAACCCGCTGAATTTGCGGACTAAGGGTGGTTTCTATGTTTGATATGTGGACCGTAAACCGAGGGATAGGGCTGCTCGCCGGTCTTGTAATATTCCTGCTGGTTTTCGCAAAATGGGATTTCCCCGGCTGGTTGAGGCGAAGTCTTCACCTTACCAACCGCCTCAAAGCGCTCATCGTAGTGCTGCTGCTGGGCACGCTGCTTGCCGCGTGCGTAATGGCCGTTTCTCAAGTCCTGCAATTGCAGCAAACACCTTCTGAAATTCTGGAGGGCTTTGTAATGGGCTTCAACTGCGCGATTGTGGTCGGACTCGTGCGCTTTACGGAGAAGGGCAAAGGCGGCGCCGGCGGCGCGCCGCAAAGAAACACAAAGCGCCAATCCACGGATAATCGTGGCAGACGCAGCAAAGGCTAATGCTGCGGAAAAAAATTGCCGCTATTTCGAAAGAGGAAGGTATCACAATGGTCGACGCAAGGATAAACATATTGGCAAAAAATCTGATCCGGTTCTCCTGTGGTCTGAAGGCCGGAGAAAAGGTGCTCATAGAATCCATAGGCGGCAACGAGCCGCTCACACAGGCCCTGATACGGGAGGCGTACGATGCGGGCGGCGTGCCTTTCGTATGGCTGGGCGAAAAAAGCGTGGACAGGGCGCTGCTGATGGGTTGCACGGATGAGCAGCTAAAACTGCGCGCGGAGCTGGACGGGGAAATGATGTCCCGCATGCAGGCGTATATCGGCATACGGGGCGGGAGCAACGCATCTGAGCTTTCCGATGTGCCGCAGGCGCAAATTGAGCGTAATCAGCGCCTATATTGGGAGCCCGTGCACAGCAAGATCCGCGTGCCCAAGACAAAATGGGTCATTCTGCGCTACCCGCACCCGAGCATGGCGCAGCTTGCGGATATGAGTACGGAGGCCTTTGAGGACTATTATTTCAATGTGTGCAACCTGGACTATTCCCGCATGGAAAAAGCCATGCAACCGCTCAAAGCGCTGATGGAGCAAACGGATAAGGTGCGCATCAAGGGACCGGGTACGGACCTCAGCTTCTCTATAAAGGGTATTCCCGCCATCATTTGCGCGGGTCATATGAATATCCCGGACGGGGAAATCTACACCGCGCCAGTCAAGACCAGTATAAACGGCGTGCTCACCTATAACACGCCCTCCGTGCACGACGGCTTCACCTATACCGATATACGCCTGACGTTTGAGGACGGAAAAATTGTCGACTCACAATCCAACGATAACGAGCGCATCACGAAAGCGTTCGATATCGACGCCGGGGCGCGCTATGTCGGCGAGTTCGCGCTGGGCGTAAACCCGTATATCAACAAACCCATGAAGGATACGTTATTCGACGAAAAGATCGCCGGAAGCTTCCATTTCACACCCGGCTGCAGCTATGACGATGCATGCAATGGAAACAAGTCCGCCCTGCATTGGGACCTCGTCTGTATTCAGACGCCTGCCTATGGCGGCGGCGAGATTTGGTTCGACGACGTGCTAATCCGCAAGGACGGTTTATTCGTTCCGGAAGACCTAAAGCCGCTTAATCCGGACGCGCTGCTTGCCGGGCAGAAAACCTGAACAAGGCTCTTTCAACCTATTGACGGCGTGAATGCCCGGACCGTCTGTGTAAATAATAACGAATAATGGCCAAATGGCTCTTGCATATAGGAAAAAAATGCGATAGTATAAGCAAAGGTTTTTGCTGGCTATGTATAGCAACAATGACGTTTTCGACAATCAAATTTATATATTAAGCAAAGGAGATAAGGAAAATGGCAGTTAAAGTTGGTATCAACGGTTTTGGTCGCATCGGCCGTCTCGTGTTCCGCGCATCCGTGGATAACCCGGCAGTGGACGTAGTAGGTATTAACGATCCTTTTATCGACCTCGAATACATGGTCTACATGCTCACTTATGACACCGTGCATGGCCGTTTCAAGGGCGAAGCCTACGCCAAGGATGGCAAGCTGGTTGTCAACGGCAAGGAAATCTGCGTGTACGCCGCGAAAGATCCCACGACCATCCCCTGGAGCGAATGCGGCGCCGAGTATATCGTTGAATCCACCGGTGTGTTCACCACCACCGAAAAGGCCTCCGCGCACTTTGCGGGCGGCGCCAAGAAGGTCGTCATTTCCGCCCCCAGCGCGGATGCTCCCATGTTCGTCATGGGCGTCAACCAGGATAAATATTCGAGCGACATGAAAGTGGTCTCCAACGCTTCATGCACCACCAACTGCCTCGCGCCTCTGGCGAAGGTCATTCATGACAAATTCGGCATTGTCGAAGGCCTTATGACCACCGTTCACGCCACAACCGCCACCCAGAAGACCGTCGACGGCCCCTCCGCGAAGGATTGGCGCGGCGGCCGCGGCGCGGCTTTCAACATCATCCCCAGCTCCACCGGCGCGGCCAAGGCCGTCGGCAAGGTTATCCCCTCTCTCAACGGCAAGCTCACCGGCATGTCGCTGCGCGTTCCGACGCCGGATGTCTCCGT
>JAEWWD010000205.1 GCA_023396535.1 Bacillota bacterium | reverse complement strand
GACCAACGCCGCGCCGCTCGTCATCGCGATACCCGTTGTGGTGACGGCGGCGTTTTTCCTGCTGCGGCTGAGCCAGAACAGCCAGATACGCGGCGATTCCGCCATCGCCATATTCTCCACCGCATCGCTCGCCATCGGCGTAATCGTCATATCGCTGACAAAGGGCCTGAATACGGACCTGAACAATTACATGTTCGGCAGCATACTCGCCATGAGCAAGGACGACGTTACACTGAGCATTTGGCTGTCCGCGGCGGTATTGCTGCTGTTCGTGCTGTTTTATAACAAAATATTCGCCGTCACGTTCGACGAGGTGTTTGCGCAGGCGACGGGCATCCGCATAAAGCTGTACAATATGATACTCGCGCTGCTGACCGCCATCACCATCGTACTTGGCATGCGCATGATGGGCGCCATGCTCATATCCAGCCTCATTATATTTCCGGCGCTCACCGCCATGCGGGTTTGCCGCCGGTTTATAACGGTCGTGCTCGGCGCGGCGGCGATTTCGGTATGCTGTTTTCTTGCCGGGCTTCTGCTTTCCTACGCGCTTTCCACGCCGTCCGGCGCGAGCGTCGTCGCCGTCAACCTGCTGGCTTTCCTGCTGTTTTCGGGCATAGGCTATTTCAGGGAACACGTATAAACTGTTTATCAGCGCAAAGGACTCCGTTTCAGGCTGCTGAAAACGAAGTCCTTTTTTTGTTACAGGGTCCTGCCCCGATCCTGCAGTTTCCGCTGATAATGAATTGCTGCCGCTATCTGGGCTGCCGGCCCTCTATTCGGCCGGGCATGGCTTCTTCTTTTTCTCAAACAACAGATATCCGATAGCAACAACAAACAGGAGCAGGCATATCAGCAGCGCCGTCACAACGGAAGGATACTGCAGATCCCATCCGATCGGAGAAGCATGCTGCTGGAGTATGCCGCCGTACGCCCATATCAGCACCAACCCAAACGCGATATTCCTGCATAAAATCATGGCGGCAATGCCTAACCCTGCCCCCAGCGCCAACGCGATAACCGTCCATATTTCCCGGGAAATGCCCCAGCCGTTCCAGTGCAGGCTGACCAGCAACACCGCGATGTTGGCTATGGCCGCAACGAATATCCATGCAAGATATACGCTGAACGGCAGCCGTACGCACAGCCGTTCTTTCAGGCAAAGTCTGATGTTACACAGCATACGCATGATTTGGACAAGGCTGTATAACAGCACCGCCATCAGCAGCACGGACACGATGATAAGATTATATTGCCAAGCAATTACCCACAGCATGTTCATCAGGGAAGACAGCGCATACCAGGGAGCGATTTGCCGGGTCAGTTCCGTGGAGCAAAATCCCCCGCCGCCGCGCGATCTGTGAAAGAGATCCAACTGATAAACCGTATAGACCGCAAGCAGCAGATATATTGCCCCCCAGATGGCAAATGTACTCGCAGCCGGCGTAAACAGGTTTTGATACTTTGCGGAAATTTCCGCCGTCGTCACGCCGCCCAGGCGCAGCGTGTTCGCAAGTATGTTCACCAATACCATGGCCGCATACATGACTGCCGCCAGAAGGCAATTCCCTCTGTCCCTGTTCTTTTCCATACCCGCACCTCCTCCTATGGCGGAGCGGTAACATACGCAGGCCGCCTATAAATTATATTGCGGGCATTCTTTAAGTATTTGTCCAAAACTATAAAATCACCGCCTGCTTAAGAGCGCAGGCGACGTACCCTCAAAACGTAGTCAAATATACTGTCGCAGAAAACCGCAGCTTTCATCCAGCGCCTGCGTTGCCTCAGGAAACCTGGGCGCAAGCAGCGGGAAGCAATGAAATAGTCCCTTCCAAACATGCAGCCTTGCCAACACGCCCGCTTCCTGCGCCCATTCGGCCAGACGCACGGAATCGTCGAGCAGCGTTTCATCCTCCCCCACTTGTATAATCATGGGAGGCAGTCCGCCCAGTTCGCCGAACAACGGAGATATATAAGGATGCCGTGGGTCGCCGGCGCCGATATAGTAGGGCAGATAGGTCTCGTTCGCCCCCTTTGGCGTACACGGATCGGCTTTCAGGCGTGTTTTATGGGAAGCGCCGGAAAGCGTCATATCCGTGCACGGGGAAAAGAACGCGCACACGGCAGGCAGGGGATCGCCTTCGTCCTTCAGCATCAGCAGCGTGGAGAGCGCTACGCCGCCGCCCGCGGAGTCGCCCGCAAAAGCGATATTTTCAGGCTTGTAGCCCAGCCCCAGCGCATACCGATACATCGCCGCGCCGTCTTTTGCCGCGGCGGGGGCGGGATGCTCCGGCGCGAGGCTGTAGTCAAACGTCAGCGTTTTCACACCCAGCCGCTTTGCAAAACCGCTCACGATACCCCGATGAGAAAACGCGCCGCCCATCACAAAACCGCCGCCATGGAAATACAGCACCATACGGTCGTCCGGGCATACTTCCGGTACCGTCCATTCCGCATGCACAGGGGCTCCTGTTGCGGATTGAAAGGATGCGCCTTCTATCCGCCCGCCCAATTTCTTTGCCATCTCCTCCGTCTGCTCACGCAATGCTGTGATGGACGTATTGCGGTCAATCGTCTCGCGTGTGAGCCTTCCCTGCAGAAGATGCCGGTTGCGCATAAATCCGCGCATGAGACGCGCTTTCATGCTAAGCATTTCGATCTCCTCCGATTTATCGTTCAATCCAAATAAGGGAACGGACTTTCTTCAATCATCCTTGCAGTTCTTGAGAAACATCGCCGCGATCACTCGATACTCGGGCAAGGGGCCATTATAGGCATGCGTAACGCGATATATGGCCAGGCCATTGATACAGGACCAGAACAGCATGGCGAGGGTATCCGCGTCGCCTTCCACAATGCTTCCTTCTCGCTGTCCCTGCCGCATGATATCCGCGACAATTCGGTACGGCGCTTGTTTTTTATCGCGAATCTCGGCCCTTTCTTCCTCAGTCAGCGCAAGTACGGATGGAATCTGCGCGTTCAGGCTGCATGTTTGCGTAAACCGGTCGCTGCGCCCGATGGTGGAAACAAGTTCCCGTAACGAATACTCGATTTTCTCCCGTGCGGTCGTTTTCATATCCCGCACGCTTTCGGCTGCGTGTGTCGTCATATCCAGCGCTTCCCGAACGAGATCCAAATAAATCGCTTCCTTGGAAGGATAGTAATGATACAGCAGCCCCTGCGCCATGCCCACACCCTTCGCTATATCCTGTATGCGCGTTGTTCCCAGGCCCTGCAAGGAAAATTGCCTGAGCGCTTCCTTTCGTATCTGTTCGCGGCGCACTTCACGCGCCTGCTCGTTTTGCTGTTCATTTCTCGGCATAGTCTCTTCCTTGTAGTTGATTGAATATACATTCAATATAATCCATCAATACAATTTTGTCAATACGAAAACCGAATTCTTTGGAAAACATAAAGAAATGGCAAACGGCCTGATTCTTTGGAAAACATAAAGAAATGGCAAACGG
>JAEWWD010000200.1 GCA_023396535.1 Bacillota bacterium | reverse complement strand
TGTTCACCTTCTCCGGCAACGATGTCGGAACAATGGACAGGATTTCGGCCATCTTTACCCACTTGTACAACGAGGGCCTGGAAGTGGAGATGCTGGCCGTCCTGCGTATCCTATACGATGTGGCAGGAAATATGCCACACCGCAGGATACTACGCGCATTATGGCGTCGTGGAAAAGCGTACCGGCACAGCTTTCAAAGGAGAATCACAAATTCCAGTACAAGGTCATCAAGTCCGGCGCACGCGCTTATGAATATGAATCAGCCATCGACTGGTTGAAGGCAGCGGGTATGATCAATATCTGTACCCGGATCACAGAGGGGAAAATGCCGCTATCGGCCTACGTTGATAACGATTCCTTCAAGCTCTACTTGGTGGACACAGGGCTTCTATGCTCGAAGTTTGGCATTGCAGCAAACGTCGTGCTGAATAACCCTCATAGCTTTGATGGCTTTAAGGGGGCGCTGGCCGAGAACTACATCATGCAGGTGCTGGTTGTGAACGGCTTCGTTCCATATTATTGGAGCTCGCCGGGCAAGGCTGAGTTGGACTTTGTAATGCAGGACCGGGAAGGCAATATCCTTCCGCTGGAGGGGAAATCCGCTAACAACGTGAAGGCCAAGAGCCTGAAAACCTTTGTGGAGACGTACCAGCCACCATATGCCATACGAGTCAGCACAAGGAACTTCGGCTTTGAGAATAACATCAAGAGCATCCCGCTCTATGCTTTATTCTGCCTAAAACCATAACAATGTCGCAATACAGCAAAAGCGTCGGAGGCATTCGAAGCATTAGGTCAGTGGGTTAGAACCTGCTCGTTCAACACCACCGGTCGCCGGTTGTGATGGCGGGGCTTCTTTTGCGGATCAGTAAGCAGTCCCTTGTTTTGCTTGTTACGCAGCTCCGGCGTGTTTCAACTCGGCGAACGCATCTCTGTCCATCGGCAAGCCTCTTTTTCTTACGTTCCGCCAAAAATCCGTCGTCCGATGAGGTCAAACAGACGTCCCGCGAGCTTCTTGGCCGGCCCCAAGGTCGTTTCGTGGTAGTAATCGGACTCGAACCAGCCATGCTCCCGGAAATAGCCGTAGTCAAAGAGTTCCGCCGGGGCTTGCTTGATGCCCGACCTCGAAAACCTGAACAGCATAAGTCTGAACAGCGATGGAACAGGAGGCGCCGTACGAACAAGCTGCTTGTGAAACCGCTCCGCCAGGTTCTCCATGTCCCGCTCCAGCTTTTTTTGCCGGTCTTCAGGCATCGGCTCCAGCGTCCACACGCAGACGCCCTTGACCACATTGAAACCCAGATTCGCCCCGCTATTCTCCAGGTACTTACGGATGGCGCTGCCCCCCATGGGCATGCCCTGCGTGACGACCGCCGTGAAGGCTTGCCGAAGAACCTTGGCCTATGGAAGATGAAGGCGGTCCGGTCCAGTAAGTTCTTCATACGCGCGGAGACCTGGAACGCATAGCTCGGTGTGGCGAATATGACGCCGTCCGAACCTTCGAGCTTCTCCAGCAACGCGTCCCGGTCATCCTTCAGCGGGCAGTGGTCTTCTCCTTTGTTGAAGCACAGAATGCAGCCCCGGCAGAACTCCAGGTTGTAATCATTGAGGAACACGGTTTCGAAATTGACGTCCCCGTATTGACACAGGTTTTTTTCAAGCTCCCGGACGGCCTGCCAGGTCCACTTCCTCCGCTCGGTTCCGATGAATGCGGTCACTTTTTTCATTTACATCACCTCATGTAAAAAACAACAGGACAAGAAACAATTTTTTCTAAATATTCTACCTAATTTGGGTACAGGCCGGAACCGATGATCCGGGCTACACCTAGGAGGTCGCGGGAACCCTTCGGCACAAGGGCGCATAGCCGCCCATAAGGCGAACAATAGGCCGTGCTGCGTATTCCTGTACGATATGACTGGCCTGCAATTCATGGAGGATTTGGTACTGCTGGCAACTCATCCGGAGGCGCGGCATTACTTTTTATTCTCCTTTTTGCTGGACATGGATGACGTGTTGCATGGTATCAGACTTGATGATACACAGGCATGCCCAATACAGCCGTAAAGCCATCGTATTATGAGAATTAGAGAGGTAAATAATACGCCACAAGAACCCGCTGTTGAACCTAAATGCAGGCAAAGTCATCATGCTATACTATTTGCCCACTTTTAAAATGGAGTTCGAACTCTGTCTGTGGCTGCGAAAAATAAGTTCCCGATCGCATAAAAATAATTGCAGGATAGCAAACGCCAGTGCCGCGGCAATCAATATTACGGTATACGCAAACCCGACGGTGCCCAGCAGGAGTATCCCGGTCAGGGCCGCGCCCAAAGCAGCGCCAAGGAGTTCGAGCATATACAGCCCCATGAATGCCTGCAGCTTTCCTTCACGGACCTCAGACGTGACTTTGGACAGGAGCGGATACACCGCTCCGTTTAAAGTCCCCCAAAACAGTATCAGCAGGATAAACGATGCTTTGGTCGTGAGCAGGGGTAGCTTGGTGGACAACAGAATGACGGCCAACAGCATCAGCGCGCACAGATATACAGCTATGATGGTTCCACCGTTCTTCTTTTTTAATTTGCCAGCCGCGATAGCTCCGAGCGCATAGCCGCAAAAGCTCGCAGCTGAAATGGTCCCAATATCTCCGTACAGGCTGCCGATCTTAATCTGATACAGATAGGTGATGATGGAGATGCCAGAAAACCCGGCCAACCCCGAAATAAACGCGATATATCCCGTATAAGGCTTGCGATCTGCTCCCAAAGAAGTCATGCTGCACAGGGCACGCAGGAGCAGCGGCGCCAGCAACAGCAGTAGGAACATAAGTAGCAGCCTTGCCGGCGGTTGCGTGGAAAACCAATCGAGCACCCGATACCCGGTGATGTTTTCCCGCTCATTCGTCAGCGCGGCGTAATACTGCATGGCGGAGGGGAAATAATCGTCGTTGGCGACGGAGAGTCCGTCATACGAGAAGCTCGCCCTGGCCGCCTGCATTCTGATGGGGTTCAGCATAAGCTCGATATATTCGGGAGAAACGAGGTCGGCCTCAAGTTGGCGGTCCGTATACCGCTGCAGGATATTTTGCTTTAGTGATGCCTCATTCCAGGCCGTATTGCCGGCTATCACAACGCCTTCGTCGCCCGGAACGATCAGCGTACTGTGAAAAGCGGCGCTCAGCGCCTGAAAGATGCTGCTGTTCAGGCGTTTTTGGTTTTTGCCTGCATAGGTCTCAGGTGAAGACAGACCGGTGCAAAGCAGGCCGTCTGCCTGGAGCGCGTGCGCCGCAATCCGGAAGAATTCCTCCGTATGATAGCGGTTGGTGGACAGGGTGGCGGGCGGCGGCGGACTCAGGATAATGACGTCGTAACGATCCGCGGTCCGCTGCAGGTAGCTGCGCACATCGCTGCTGACGAACTCTACCCCGTCATATGCCTTGCCGGAGAGCTGTTTTATATATTTCAGGGTAGTGGAAAGATAATCCGGGTCGATATCGCCGTACACCGCCTCAACCGGCCGGTGCTTGAGCACCTCATCCAGCACGCCCGCAGTCAGCCCGCCCATGATAAACACCTTGTCGGGATGCTCGTGCATCAGCAGCGCAAAATGCACCGCCTTTTCGATGGCCGGGTCAAAATCCGGCAGAACGCCCTCCATGTAGCCGTTGGCATAAAAGTTATATTGCTGCTTGGAGCTTGTTACCAGCAGGCGTGCATACCGGGTGTCCACGACCTCCTCAAGCCGCTCCAAAGGAACGCGCAGCGCGGCAGCGCTTTGGAAAAGCCTGTCCGGCACGCCGGAAGCAAACAGCCCGGCATAGAGCGCAACGCCGCACAAAATCAAACCTACGGCCGTTTTTTTCCACCCTGTTATGAGCAGGGAGGCCAAAGCGACCGCCAGCAGGTTGACACCCAGCACTAAGAGAGCGGTCTCTGCGGGATTGAAGCGTGTCATGAGCAGGAAGGTTCCCAACAGAAAGCCTATTAGCATACCCATGCTGTCGTAAGCATAGCTCTCCGCCGCGGAGCGCAGGCCGTCATATCCCTGCAGTTCGCTCATTACTCGGACGCAGAGGGTATAATGGACGCCTGCCGACACGCAAAAAGGCAGAAAAACCAGCAGCGACAGCACCGAATAGCGCAGCCAGTCGATTTGCGAATGCGCGTTGGAAGCGAGCAGCGAACAGCCGGCCAGCATGCCCATACAAGCAAAAAAAGCGGTTGCGCCCACGATGCCCTGCATACGCAGCAGGGTCTTACAAGTCGCCTTGGCCAGTATCCGGGAAGACAGAAAACAGCCGATGCTGTTGAGCGCCATCCAGCCGGCCAAAATCACCCCGGTCAATAGCTCGGTGCCGTTGAACCCGGCCAGCACCTCCCGCAAAACGACGATCTGGACAATGCCCTCGGACAGCCCTGTAACCAGCAGGGCGGCTTTTACGCGGCGCCCCCACTCCGGTGCGTTCATGCCGCTTCCTCACCAAGCTCCAGCCGATAGACGCCGCCGCCGGAGGTGGAGGCGTACAGCACCGCTTCATTTCCGGAAAGGGAGAGGGAGGTCACGGCCTTAAAGTCCAGCCCTTCGTTGATGGCAACCCATGCCTGCCCGCCGGTGGTCGACATATAGACCCCGCGCTGGTAGTCCGACACAAACAATATGTTAGGATTGGAAGGAAGAATCACAACGCTGTTGATCACCGTCCAAGGCGTCGATACGTAGTCGATGCCGACGGTCCGCACCGGTTTTTCGAGCGAGACGCCGGGGTTCACCTGCCCGATCCGCTGCAGATAGGACGGGCACTCGACGACAATGCCGCTGCACGCAGGGCTCCAGGATTGCCCGCCGTCCGTTGTCATATATAGCCCGACGCCGTTACCCAGACCCGCGTACACGACGTCCGGATTAGCCGGATTGATGGCCAGCGAACGCACGTCTTCCGACATCAGGCCGTTGCTGATCGCCGTCCAGCTTTTCCCTCCGTCGGTGCTCTTGAAAGCGCCGTCCTGGAATGTCCCGATGTAGACGATGTTTTCGTCAGAAGGATGCACGGCGATGCAGTTGATGTTCTTGTCCGCGTTTTCCAATCCCGCATTGATTTCTACCCAGGTTTCCCCCCCGTCCTGCGATTTGAACATACCAAAGCTGGGTCCACGGTATGCGTTCCCGTCGATCGCGCCAGTGTTCTTGCACATGCCGGCATACACGATTTTTGCGTTGGAAGGAGCGAACTCGATCGCTTTAAAGCCGTGGCGGTTGGATGGGTCGCCGCCGCCGCCATTGTTCCGTGTTATCACCTGCTTCCAGCTCTTTCCCCCGTCGATGCTTCGAAATATCGCGCCATCGAACTCATCCGAGCAAAGAACGAGCTGATTGTCCGAGGGGCAAACAACGATATTGTACCATTCGGGGTGCGTAAGCGGGCTATACGCGAGCCCGGACCAGCTTTCGCCCCCGTTGCTGCTGACAAAAGGACCGCTGCGGCCTATGGCGAATACTTTATTCTGATCTGTTGAAGAAACCGATACTTTTTTGATATCGGCGCCTGTGTACCCCTTGCTGCTCTCGATCCACGTCTGCGCGCCGTCAATGGATTTGAACACGCCGCCGCCGTAATTGTTGGCAAAAAGCGTGTAGGGATCGGAAGGGTCGACCGCAACGCTGATGGGGAATCCCGCCCGTACTCCCGGAGGGCCGTACGCTCCTTCTTCTTCCTTGGAAAACCTCTGCCAGGTTCTGCCGCTGTTCTCACTGCGATAAAATGCTGCGTTATCCCCGGCATAGAGTATGGATGGATTGGACGGACTGAAGGCCGCCACAGTCATTGACATTCCATAGTGGTCGATTTCGTTGAGCACCCGTTCCCAGCTTTGGCCTCCGTTATGGGTGATATAGACCCCGCCTCCGCTGTAGGAAATATTGTTGCCCGCCGCGCAGATCAGCGTGTTAGGATCGGTGGGATGCATCTCCAAAAATCCGACGAACAGATTCTCCAGACCGTTATTTATGTTTTCCCAGGTGTTTCCTCCGTCCGTGCTCTTGAGGACGCCTTCGCCAACCTCGTTAAAGGCTTCGCGGTCAAATATGCCGGTGGATGCGTACAGTATGTTTGGATTGGTCGGATCGAACAGGACGATCCGCGCGAGGCTGCCGCCCTCCCAAACGCATTTCCAGTTCTCGCCTCCGTCAGTGCTTTTGTAGATTTTGCCTTTCTGCCGGGCGAACTCCTTACCCATCAGGCCTTGATCGATTTCGGCGCCGAGAAATACGACATTTGAATCGCCCGGCTTGACGGCAAACCCCCGGATGGTGATTTCCTCCTGTTCGACAATACCGTTGTCTTTTTTTACCCAAGATTTGCCGCCGTCCTTTGATTTGAATATGCCGCGGGTGGCCTGCATGCCACACCATACGATGTTGGAATCGTTGGGATCAATGGTCAAGGAAAAAATCGGAATGCTGTCGCTGGAACTGCCCGTCCGCGCCATAATGCCCGCATTGCTTTGAAACCATGTCGCCCCTCCGTCCGTGCTTTTGTTCACGCCGCTCGGATTATCGGTTACAAACATAGTGCTTTTATTCTGCGGGTCAATCCGAACGTCGTAGCCCAGCCCTCCAAGCGGCCCTCCGGTCTTTTTCCATGCGTTTCGCTGCGTGGCGATAGGTCCTTGCGCTTTGACGTTGTCGATCCATAATTGGGAGTTATCAAGGCATTCAAAGGCAAATCCGCCCTGATAGATCGGATTTTCACGGTCGGTATAATTCATCAGCAAATCGTCGTCGATCCGTACTTTAATCTCATTGCTCAACGCTTCAATGGTCATCTTGTGCCAGGAATTCCGCAGCCCGCTGGCCGGACCGCTGAAGAGCTGCGTATACTCCTCGCCAAGCTGCTTATGAAGCTGATATCCTTCTTCATGCAAAGCAATAAAATAACGGGTCCCGTCGCCCCACCTGATATTAAAATGTGTTCCGCCTTTAAGTTTAAAATCAAAGGTAAGCGTATAATCCGTCCACTCCTGCGAAGGCTCGTAAACTGCCCATTGGTGACCCGCGCCGCCGAGCACGTTTTTCCCGCCTTCTTTTTGCAGCGCCCAATCGGCTTCCAGTCTCCAGCCGTCTGTACCCGAAGCAAAGTCGCTTTGATACAGCGTTCCCTCTTTAAACGTGTAAAACGACTCGATGTGCAAGGGTAACAAGGCTTGCGGGATCGGGGCGGTACTCGACGGCTGTTCCGCGCCGACAGAACCGCTCTGCGCTGGCAGTGATGAGCTAGGTGTTTGCGCGACGGCTGCATTGCGGTTCACGCATGCAGGAAGAATCAGCATAGACACAAGCAGAAGAGAAATCAACAAAATTCGACTCGTTTTTTTCATGTCATTCACCTCATTGCCACAACCCCGCGATGGGAG